>NZ_CAXBLF010000041.1:0-30786 GCF_963976535.1 uncultured Algibacter sp.
CATTATATAAAATGTCTTTGTAACATTAAAAACGTGAGTTTTATTGTAATTTTTTAGAGAAAAATCTATAATTATAAATTATTATCGTAATCCATACTTTGATTTAGCACTCGTACAATCAAAATATCAATATATGTAGCCAAATAAAAAATTGTATGAGATTTATAAGAAAATCTTTTTAAAGACAATACAAATTCTGATGCATCTCTTCCAAGATTTATGTTATCTGATAGAACTTGAAAGATATCGTGTATTCCAAATAAATATGCTTGCGCCTGTTTTAATCCAAATGTTTCAATTCCATATTCGTACATTTTGGTAAGATCACTTTCGGCTTTTACTGATACTTTATAAACGCCCATCTGCTCGCATACGTTTTTCGACGTCTTTCATGATATCTGGGACAGATTTATTGCTAATGCCGCTTTCCATACCTTCTGTTATGGCTGCTTTTAGTGCAGAAAATTTAGCGTTTTTTGCCTGATCACGTCTTACTAAATCACGAAGATATTCACTATCATTAGTAAATTCTCCATCTGTAATTCGTGATTTTATCCACTTATCTTGTTTTTTAGTAAATGTTATTGTTTTTCTAATTGTAGACATATATCTTTTATCTTTGTTTAAATAATCATACTATTGGTGTAATTTAGTGTATTAGATTGAATAATACAAAACTATGGAGTCTTAATTTTATGTTTTTAGTAATTATTCCCATTCCACACACATTCCACCTAGCTCTTATCGTCGCTTCGTAAAAAGTGTGTTCCATTAACATTGTAGAAGAAACATTTGGTAATAAATTTTTTCAAGAAACTAAAAATTTAAATGCCTTACATGGCATTTATTTTTAAACACAATTTCCAACCGCTTTGCCAGCGCCAAAAAAATGTTAGCTTTTAAATGTCATTGAAATTCTCTTACCTGCCTGTCGGCTGACAGGTTCAAGAAAATGTCGTTGTAATTTTTTTTGGCGTTCTAGTGAACTTGCGATAAAGAAGATAAAACACTAGCAACAGATAAACTTCGTTTTGTATTTAAAACTAATCATCCACCGGATAATCTGTTTTAAATAGTCTATACACTTGTTATATTTAGAAATAGATGGATATAGAACAGGCTTCAATTTCAATTTTAATATTCAACTATTTTTTAGAATGAAAATAAAATAGCAGATAGATTTTACCATTAATCTATCTGCTACTACACACATAACGTGTATCATCAATTGGTGGTTGTTAGCTTATGACTTACATACTATAATCAGTCGTATTTATTTTAACGGTTTTCTTATTTCTTCCATTTTTTAACAGCACTTTATAAATGATATTAGTTGAACCATTTTCTGAATAATTAATGGAACACTGAATTTTATTGAATTCCCATCCTGGATATTTTTTCGATAGATCTTTGCTGATTACATATGGCAATCTGATGTTCTCAAATTCACCTTTGCTGCTTAGTATATTTCCTTCCTGATTGTAAACTGTTACAATCTTATTACAGCCTTCTTTAAAAACGACCTCATAAGTTGAAGGATCGCTGGCCTCAAAAATTGATTTAGATCTAAGGTCATAATTAGCTACAATTTTTTGAAATTTTTGAATACGAGAAGACATATCTTCTTTAGAAAATGCCGAAATAAAATCAGAGTTTTTAACTGTTTTACTTCGTTTTACGGGTACATAAGAATTAGAAGTTAAAACAACTGCTAATTGTTGAGAAAATGTTAGGTTGGTTAGCCCTAAAATAAATAAACCAAAAAGAAACTTTTTCATGTTTAGAAATATTAAGTTATTTAATGAGTAAAAACATGCTATTAATTAATTATTTTAGGGAAATTAACTCGTAAATATAAATTACGATTTGTTCTTTTTAATGTTTCGCTAAACTAGTTATAAAAAGTTGAAAACAAGCAATTTGACCCATAGACAAACAATAGACAGTTATAGTGAGAACTCATGTAAAATGTAGAATATACAGTATTTTTTATGTGATTATAAACTTTGGATAAAATCGTCCAAATTATCCGCTTCAGACAAATTTAGTTTCTTTCTGAGACGGTACCTGCTTGTATTTAATGAAGATAATGTGATGTTTTGAAGCGTCGCAATTTCATGACTATCTATTTTTAGGCGAATTAACGAGCATAATCTCACATCTGTTTTCGATAATTTTGGAAAGGTCTCTTTCAAATTTTTATAAAATGAATCACTCAACTCATCTACTTTTTTGTAAAACTCCTTAGTATTGTTATCGAAGGAAATTTTATTATGAAGTTCTTGTTCAAAATCGTCAAACTTTTTTTTACGCGCACGTCCTGTGGTTTGCTTTAAAATGCTGAGCTTTTTCGACAATTCTTTAGCCCATTCTTGGCTTTGAGATAAATTGATAGCAAAATCTGATAAATCTCTTTTCTTAGAATCAATTTCTGAATATAACTGTTTGTTTTTTAGAAACGCAAGTTCTAAATCTTGCTCCGCTATTAGTTGATTGTTTTTGGCAATAATAATATGCCCTCTTCTACGTAAATATAAAGCAATTAAAAATCCAATTAGTGATATTGCAGCTATAGATATAATCCATAGATTCAACTTTTGAGTTTTAATTTCACTTTCTTTATGTTGTTTTTCTAATTCATAACTTATTCTGAACCGTTCAAATGTAAGGTCATTTATGGACTGGCTCATGGTGTTTTTTCTATCTACTGCAACATTGGTAATGCTGTCTGAGAAGTGCTCCAGTTCTTTTGAAACCTGATATGCCTTTTCTATGTTTTTTTGGTTAATTCTTAATAACTCTTCTGCCTTCATATATTCAAGCTTGGCATCCGGGAAAACATCAATTTTGTTACCAAACTCTTTAACAATAACTTCAAGTCTATAAAAAACGTCTTCCGCATCGTTTAAATGCCCTAACCTTAAACTCGTTGTAATAAATTGTAAACCAGCACTAATTAAACGAGGTATATCTACTTCTAAAGGATTTTCAATCCCAACGGAATTGCCCTTATTATACGGATATGAAGTCTGTTCATAAAAATCAAAATTCTCACGATACAGCTTCTTGGCTTCTATTAGCTTATTTTTTTTAAGGTATAAATCGGCAATATTATCTCTTATACTACCATTTAAATGATGATTGGGAAAAGCTTCCCTTGTTATGTCATAAGCATTATTAAAATAAATAAGCGCACTATCTAAATCCCTTTTTGTTAGATAGAAAAAAAGACCATAATTATTTATGGCAGAAGGATAAAATACTGTTTTATCAACTTTCGTAAACTTTATATTGTTTTTATATTGAATTACAGCGCTATCTAAATATGATAATTTTGAATAAAGATTCCCCAGAGAGCTATATGCATAAGAAACGCTGCCTATTTTTTGCTTTTTGTCATACGTACTAAGTTCAGGTTCTTTACTATGGTAATAATTTAAAAAGTCTTTATAAGATTTCACGGATTCTTTTAGTAAACCTAGTGATTTAAAGGTATAGCCAGAACTCATATAATATTCAAATAAGTAGGTGTCTTTACTCTTAATTAATGGAATTAAATCTAATTGTTGAAAATAATGGGATAGAAATTGGTCAAATTTTTGTTCGTTAAAAGCAAGCTTCATAGAATCTGAGTGTGCCTTATGCAATTGATAAGCTTCATCTTCAGAGATAATTTGCGCATTACTTATTGAAGCAGATAAAGAAAAAAAAATAACAAAAAAAAGCTTTAAAAATTTCAAGTTTGTGGATATTATTTTGCTCTCTAATATACGTAATTTACAAAAAGAAACTATTATTACATAAGCAATAAGTATTACCATTATTAGTCTTGACAATAAAATTAATTGCTGCTCTCCCGCGTTCAAGTTTGGAAACTTTAATTTGCGCTTTATTAAGCTCTAACGTCATAAACTTTAATGCGTTTTTAGTCACAGTATTCATAGATAACAAGATACATTTTTAAGTTTCATTATCATTTTCTCTTGATACGCCATTAAATTTATAGATTGAGAATTTTTTAATTTTTGAACGAGTTGGTGGGTTGGGGAAACAAATAAATTGATGCTTTAACGCATGTTATTTGTTAAAATTAAATTTTTTTTAAAGTAATCTGTTTAGTACATGACAAAAATATAAAAGTGTCACATTGAGCGCAGTCGAAATGCTTTTGAATACGATATTTCCAATGTCTTCAACTGCGCTCAGATTGACATCCGATATATTATCAATTTTTGTCATGTACTCAGAGTAATCTGTTATAAATTTATGTTAAATAAAAGAATGAACATTCATTTTTATATATCTTTGTATAAATAAAAATATAATGGCTAAACTTCAAAAAAGCATAGACAAACGTAATGCACTTATAAAAGCAACCATTGAATTGGTAAACAACAACGGTTTTCATGCAACACCTATGAGTAAAATTGCTAAAATGGCAAATGTCTCTCCTGCTACCATTTATTTGTATTTTGAAAATAAGCAGGACTTAGTAAACAAAACATACATAGAAGTAAAAGCAGCATACACAAAATATGCATTCGCCACTTATAATGAAGAAATGACTGTGGAAGAAGGTTTTGAGATTATTTGGAAGCGTATCGCAGATTTTAAGCTAAATGAATGCGAAAACGCCATGTTTTTAGCGCAATGTGATAACACCCCAATGATTGACGAACCTAGTAGACTAGAAGGTATTAAGCATTTACAACCCCTACTCGACCTTTGGGAACGTGGTAAAAAAGAAGGCATTATAAAACCGATATCAGATTATCTATTGTATGCGTATTCCATAAACCCATTGTCTTTTTTGATGATGGCTCAAAAACGTGGGGCTTTTCAGTTAGATAAAACACATATAGAAGAAGCGTACCAATCTGCTTGGAGCAGTATAAAGGTTGGTAAATAAGATGAAAAAAACAGCTATTATATTAGGTGCTACAGGCTTAACCGGTTCTATTTTACTTCAAAAATTAATTGAAGATGAACGCTATGACACCATCAAATTGTTTTCGCGTTCAAAAACGGAAGGCTTACCTAATAAAGTAAAACAGTATATAGGTAATCTATTAGAATTAGAACAATTTAAAGAAGATTTCATCGCAGACGAAGTGTATTGTTGCATTGGTACAACATCAAAAAAAACACCTAATAAAACGCTTTACAAACAAATAGATTATGGTATTCCTGTAACTGCCGCTAAGCTTTCAAAAGAAAACAATATACCTACTTTTTTAGTAATTTCAGCATTGGGAGCAAATAAAAAAAGCAGCGTGTTTTACAACAAAACAAAAGGAGACATGGAACACGATGTGTTGCAGCAAAACATAAAAAACACGATTATTTTAAGACCTTCATTAATTGGAGGTGAACGTAACGAACGTAGAATATTAGAAAAAATAGGCTTGGTGGTGTTTAAAATAATACAGCCATTATTTATAGGGAAATTAAAAAAATACAAAATAATTAATGCTGAAAGTATCGCGCAAGCCATGATACATTTAGCAAATAATAAAAGTAATGCCGAAGTAATAATGACTTCAAACGACATAAAGAAAATCGCATTAAATAACTAAAAACAAGATAGATTATATGGAATTATTAGACAAATTAAACTGGAGATACGCTACAAAGGCAATGAATGGTAAAAAAGTAGCCGAAGATAAAATAGAACGCATTCTAGAAGCTGCTCGTTTAGCACCAACATCAAGTGGTTTACAACCTTTCGAGATTTTTGTAATTAAAAATCAAGAGGTTAAAGAAAAAATTAAACCTGTAGCTTGGAACCAATCTGTCATTACAGACTGTTCCCACTTACTTGTTTTTGCTGCCTGGGATACCTATACCACAGATAGAATCAACCACATGTTCGATTTAACAAACGAGATTCGCGGATTTAAAAACGAAGGTTGGGAAAATTACCGCGGCATGTTATTAAATTCGTATCCTCAAAAAGATGCAGAAGAAAATTTCAACCATGCTGCGAAACAAGCATATATCGCCTTTTCTCAAGCCATTACTGCTGCAGCTTATGAAGGTGTAGATGCCACACCTTTAGAAGGTTTTGATCCAGATGCTGTAGATAAAATTTTAGGTTTACGCGAAAAAGGATTGCGAAGTGCCGTTTTATTGCCATTAGGTTATAGAAAAGAAGGTGAAGATTGGTTAGTAAATCTTGCAAAAGTTAGAAAACCTATGGAAGAATTGGTAACTGTAATAGACTAAAAAAGATTATCATGATAAAGACTATTTTACTAAAAAACAGACCTGAAGGAAAACCTTCCTTGTCAGATTTTGAATTTGTTATTGAAGATTCTAATCTGAAAATTAGTGAAGGTGAAATACTTCTAGAAACAATTTACGTCTCTGTAGACCCTTATTTAAGAGGAAGAATGCGCGATGCTAAATCGTACATTCCGCAGTTTGAGTTAAACAAACCAATACAATCTGGTGTTATTGCTAAAGTACTCGAATCTAAAAACGAAAAATTTGCAGTTGGCGATTTTGTTTCTGGCATGTTAAGCTGGAAAACAAAACAAGTATCTACTGGCGAAGGGCTTATTAAAGTGGACGGTTCTAAAGCGCCTTTAAGTGCGTATTTAGGTGTTTTAGGAATGACAGGTTTAACAGCCTATCTAGGTTTAAACGAAATAGGTAAACCGGTTACGGGCGAAACACTTGTTGTTTCGGGAGCTGCTGGTGCTGTTGGAAGTGTTGTGGGACAAATAGGAAAAATTCTTGGCCTTAGAGTCGTTGGAATTGCTGGTACAGATGAAAAAATAGAGATGCTTAAAACCAAGTTTGGTTTTGATGCTGGAATCAATTACAACACAAGTAAAAACCTAGTAGCAGACCTTGCCAAAGCGGCACCAAATGGTGTAGACCTTTATTTTGACAATGTTGGCGGACCCATTTCCGATGCTGTGTTATTCAATATCAATACATTCGCAAGACTAATTATATGTGGCGCCATTTCTGTTTATAACAATACAGAATTGCCAAAGAGTGTCAGTGTGCAACCATTTCTAATAAAAAACAGTGCTTTAATGCAAGGTTTTATTGTGTTTAATTATGCTGAAAAGTTTCCGGATGCCATGAAACATTTATCGGGTTGGTTAGCAGAAGGTAAATTAACATACACAGAAACTATCGTTGATGGTTTTGATAACATACCAAAAGCTTTTATCGATTTATTTGAAGGAAAAAATAAAGGAAAAATGATCGTTAAAATTTAAATTTTACAACAAACAAAGAGCAAGAAGATGAACAATTTTGAATTTAAAAACCCTACCAAAATTATATTTGGAAAAGACACCATAGAAAAACTAGAAAATGAAATCCCCGAAGATGCCAAAGTATTATTACTTTATGGAGGAGGAAGTATCAAGAAAAACGGAATTTACGATCAAGTAAAAACAGCTTTAGCAAACGTAGATGTTATTGAATTTGGAGGTATTCCAGCTAATCCAGAATATGCAGTATTAATGGACGCTTTAAAAGTCATTAAAGACGAAAATATTACCTATTTATTAGCCGTTGGTGGTGGTTCTGTAATAGATGGCACTAAATTTTTATCTGCTGCAGCGTTATTTGAAGGCGATACCCCTTGGGATATTTTAGCCAACAACATCAGAACCGAAAAAGGAATGCCTTTTGGCACTGTGCTAACTTTACCAGCAACAGGGTCTGAAATGAATTCTGGAGCGGTAATTACAAGAGCAGAAACCAAAGAAAAATTAGCCATGGGTGGACCAGGTTTATTTCCTGAGTTTTCCATATTAGACCCGCAAGTAATTACGTCTATTCCAGAACGTCAATTAGCAAATGGTTTAGCAGATGCTTTTACACACGTTTTAGAGCAATACATGACCTATCCAATTGGTGCATTATTGCAAGATCGTTTTGCCGAAAGCATTTTACAGACCTTAATTGAAGTGGCTCCTAAAGTATTGAAAGATCCAACAGATTATAAAGCGACTTCAAATTTTATGTGGAGTTGTACAATGGCTTTAAACGGATTAATTCAAAAAGGAGTGCCTACGGATTGGGCTGTTCATGCTATGGGACATGAATTAACCGCTTTATTTGGTATCGATCACGCGCGTACCTTAGCCGTAATTACACCAAGCCATTACAAGTTTAATTTTGAAACTAAAAAAGAAAAATTAGCACAATATGGCGAACGTGTTTGGAATATTACTGAAGGAAATATAGATGATAAAGCTTATGCTGCGATTGAAAAAACTGAAGCTTTTTTCCATGAATTAGGCATCGATACAAAACTATCTGATTATGCAAAGCACTACGAAGGAACTGCTGAAGAAATCGCAAAACGATTTACAAATCGTGGTTGGACAGGATTAGGCGAGCATCAATCCTTATCACCAGATAAGGTTGAAAAAATTGTAAAAATGGCTTACTGATTTCGAGTATGAAAATATTAAAAACATTAGCATTAGTGCTAACTACTATTACAGCTTCAAGTTGTAAAAAAGTTAAAAATGAAACACCTTCTGAAAACGTTTCAGAAGAAAAAATAGGATTTAAAAAACAAGAAGAAATGAACATATTATTTGTATTAACGTCTCATGATAAATTAGGAGAAACCGGAAAGAAAACAGGATTTTGGGTTGAAGAATTTGCAAACCCATATTACACCTTATTAGATAAAGGAGCAACTATTACCATTGCAACTCCAAAAGGAGGCGCTGCACCAATAGATCCAAGTAGTGATTCGCCAGATGCAGCAACAGAAGATACAGAACGTTTTAATAATGATGCCGAAGCAAAAGAAAAAATAGCAAACACAAAAGTATTATCAGCTATGAATCCAGACGATTTTGACGGGGTATTTTATCCAGGTGGACATGGTCCATTATGGGATTTGGCAAACGATAGAATTTCTATTGCTTTAATTGAAAAATTTAATAGTCAAGCTAAACCAATTGCTTTTGTATGTCATGCTCCTGCTGCTTTAAAAGGTGTAAAAAATACTAATGGTACACCTTTAGTAAAAGGAAAAAAAGTAACAGGATTTACAAATAGCGAAGAAGCTGCAGTTGGACTTACAGATATAGTCCCATTTTTAGTAGAAGATATGTTGAATGCAAATGGCGGAATCTATTCTAAAAAAGACGATTGGGCAGCTTATGCTATTCAAGATGGTAATTTAATTACAGGTCAAAACCCTGCTTCTTCTGAGTTAGTTGCCGAAAAATTGTTACAAAGTTTAAAATAATAATTATATCTAAAGAGGAGGTCTAAAAAATCAGTTTTATAGTAAATTGTCACATTGAGTCCAGTTGCAATGCATTGAAAATCAAAATTATAATGTTTTCTACTGGACTCAAAATGACAACTAGAAAAACTTTTCAGACTCCCTCTTTACTATTTTTTTTCGTGGCTTTCATCTGTTGAAACAATTCTTTAAACATTCCACGAGCGATTAACAATTTCATGATTTCATTGGTTCCAGCATAAATTCTGGCTACCCTATTATCGGCATACATACGAGCAATTGGGTAATCCCACATATAACCATAACCTCCAAATAATTGCAGGCATTCATCTACCACTTTACCGTGCATTTCTGTTGCCGAATACTTCGCTATTGAAGCACTTTCTGCAGTTAGCCTATGATCTGCTAATAATAGTGTACAACGATCTAAAAAAGCTTGATGCACTTGTAATTGTGAAGCACATTCGGCCAATTTAAATTGTGTGTTTTGAAATCCGGCAATGGGTTGCTTAAAGGCGGTTCTTGTAGAGGTATATTCAATAGTTTTTTCGATGGCTCCTTGAGCGCCACCAATAGCATTTAGCGCTACTGTTAAACGTTCTCTAGCCAATTCTGTCATCATAATCTTGAAACCTAATCCTTCGTCTCCTAATAAATTTTCTTTTGGAACTTTTACATTATCAAAAAATAATTCGCAGGTATCCTGGGCTTTCATACCTATTTTCTTGAAAGGAATGCCCTTTTCAAAACCTTCATAATCACTTTCCATAATCAATAAAGACACGCCTTCTTCCGCTGTTCCAGTATTGGTTTTTACGGCTACTATGGACATATCACTCATATAACCATTTGTAATAAAGGTTTTTTGTCCATTTACCAAATAATGATTTCCCTTATTTACTGCTGTTGTTTTGATAGCTTGAAGATCACTACCACAGTTTGGTTCGGTCATACCAAGGGATGTAATGAGTTGCCCAGTAGCCATTATTGGTAGATATTTTTGCTTTTGCGCTTCGGTACCATACTTTAAGAGATATGGAGCTATAATATCTGAATGCAATGAAAAACCTGGTCCATTGACGCCTTCTTTTGCCAATTCTTCTATGAATAAAGCGCTAAAGCTGAAATCCAAACCAGTGCCACCATAGTGTTCAGGCATATCAATGCAAAGTAAACCTAATGCTCCGGCACGTTCCCAGATTTCTCGACTCACCATACCATTTTTTTCCCATGCATCTGTTTGATCAATAATTTCATTGTTGATGAAATCCTGTATCATTTTTTGCATCATTTTATGTTCTTCTGATGCGTATATTTCGCGTTCTAATAAAACATTTTGTAACATATAACCTGATCTTTTTATTTATTAATTCTTATAAAATATGATGATTCTTCTAGCTTTTATCAAGGTGTAAAATATTGTAATTAAAGTTAAGCATTACTTAATGAGTTTTAGCGGGAGATTTTTATTTTTTTTAGAGTTAATTTCTATTTTATTAAAAATTCCATATTTAACACAATGTAAGCTTTAATTTTATACTTAGTGTCTGGACGGAAACACAGCAAAATTAAATTTGTTTCTTTTTGCGCCCTTTCAGTTTATTTTTAATCGCTTGATACTAAGGCATCAACTCATAAAAACTAAACAAAAATGACATCAAAAATAATTCAAATTATAAAAATCGTCTGTTTCCGTCCAGACACTACTTAGTAAAATATCTCAGAGTGTTTAGTTTTTCATAAGAATCCTTTGTAATTAGGTAATTATAATAGTCGTATTTTTGCTTTGCATTTCATTTTAATATGCTGTACAGATCTTATACTTTGGCGAGTAATCTTTTATTAGAAAAACTTAGAAGATGCCCCTAAAAACGAAAAAATGTATATTATATAACAAGAAACTAAAACATGATTATACCTAAACTACATTATATCTCTCAGGGAAGTTCTCCAAAAGAGCATCTTGAAAACATCCAAAAAGCTTGTACATCTGGTGTAGAATTAGTGCAATTACGTTTAAAAAATGTTTCAGAAAAAAAAATTTTAAAGTTTGCCGCAGCCGCTAGAGAAATCACATCGCATTTTCAAACCAGATTAATTATTAACGATCATTATAAAATAGCAAAAGCCATTAAAGCAGATGGTGTACATTTAGGAAAAACAGACACTTGTCCTACTATAGCCAGAACCCAATTATACACTTGGCAAATTATTGGCGGAACAGCAAATACCTTACAAGATTGCGAAACATTAATTGCTAAAGACGTCGATTATATTAGTTTAAGCCCCTTTAGATTTACAACAACAAAAGACAATTTAAGTCCGGTTTTGGGTTTAAACGGTTATACTGCTATTATAGAAGCCCTAAAAACTGAAACACCAATTATTGGTTTTGGAGGTATAACCAAGGAAGATGTTACAGACCTATTAGAAACGGGGATTTCTGGAATAGCTGTATCTGGAGAAATTACCAGAAATTTTGATTCTATAAGAACCTTTAACCAATTACTAAAAGCATCTTCAACAGAAGAGCAACGCCATACATTTACATAAAACATGTACAATTTTATATTTTTACAATAAAGAGAAATAGCCTTTAAAAAGGGTTAAGCTTTTATATAGTGATTATTCTATAAATAAAGACAAGATTGTTTATGCTAAAATTGGTCACTCAACAAAGTCTCAAACACTCTATGTTTATATCATTTTTGTGAACATTAATTATTAATTCCATTCCATACACATTATGCTTTCCTCATTATCTTGTCACATAAAAAAGGACTCCATTAACATTGCAAAAGAAACTTTTGAGAACAATTTTTTTCAAGATATTATAGTACATTTTTAATTATAGATTATCAGTGGATGATTCATCATTAAATAAATATTCCTTCTAACATGGCGTATAATACTTGAGCAGCTATAATTCTATACTATGTAAATATCCGCTACCAAACCTACCTACCAGCAGGCTGGCGATCGATTATTTTTAGACACAATTAGCCAAAGTTTACCAGCGCATTGTAAAATGCTTCACTTATAGTTAACCCTTCTAAAGCATGTAAATACATTAAAAAGATTAACTATATTCACTCAGTCTTTAGTGGACATTCTGAAAAAAAGACAAAAATAATGACCGAAAAAAAGAAATATAGAACATTTGAAGGCGTTTTTACACCATCAATATTAACCATCTTAGGTGTAATAATGTACATGCGTTTAGGTTGGGTTGTTGGTAATGCCGGCCTCTTTGGTGCTATCATAATTATAATTATTGCGCACGTTATTGCAGTTACAACAGGTTTAAGTATATCGTCAGTGGCGTCTGATAAAAAAATTGGCGCTGGCGGTATTTATTACGTGTTATCACGAAGTATGGGCATCCCTTTTGGAGGCTCCATAGGCATCGCATTATATGTTGGAACCGCTTTTTCAATTGCCTTATATTTGGTTGGATTTGCTGAAAGTCTTAATGGTTATTTTGGTTTTGGCATGTCCATTAATGATATTAGATTAACAGGCACCCTTGCATTAATAGCACTTACGGTTTTGGCCTTGATAAGTACCTCGGTTGCACTTAAAGCACAATTTTTTATTCTTGCAGCCATTGCCATTTCATTAATTTCTATTTTTTTGGGAACCTCTGAAAATGCGCCCGAAGCGGTACATTTATTTTCTGATGGAGGGGCGGTGCCATTAGAAGTTGTATTTGCCGTATTTTTTCCCGCTGTTACTGGTTTTACTGCGGGTATTGCCATGAGTGGGGATTTAAAAAATTCAAAGAAATCAATTCCTTTAGGAACGTTATCAGCTATTGGAGTAGGTTTAGTCATTTATCTCGGACTTGCAATTTTTATAGCATTTAACGTTAATTCTGAAGTACTAAAAACAGATTATAACTTTTTAATGAAAATGGCACTTTTTACGCCGGCAGTTGTTGCGGGTATATGGGGCGCTACGTTATCTTCAGCTTTAGGAGGTATTCTAGGAGGACCAAGAATTTTACAAGCCATGTCAATAGACAAGGTAACACCAAAAATATTTGGTAAAGGAAAAGGTGTCAATAACGAACCTGTAAATGCTTTGTTTATGGTTTTTATCATTGCAGAAGCTGGGATTTTAATAGGAGAATTAGATGTTATTGCACGTGTGGTTTCCATGTTTTACTTAACCGCCTATGGTTTTATCAACATTTCATATTTTCTGGAAAGTTGGGCAAATCCAGATTTTCAACCCACATTCAAAATTAAACGTTGGATAGGGCTGCTTGGTTTTATAGCCAGTTTTGCGGTCATGTTTAAGTTGGATATGATGGCCATGATTGGTGCTTTTGGTATTGTTGCCTTGTTATATTTTGGGTTGCAGCGCAAAGAAGTGAAGTTACAATCCAATGATGTTTGGCGAAGTGTTTGGGAAAATGTGGTGAACAAAGGATTGAAAAAAATTGATGCTCAGGTTAATGATGAAAACTCAAATTGGAACCCGAATATTATTCTGTTCAGCGGAGCGAGTAAACACCAATCTTATTTATTAGAATTGTGTAAGACCATTTCTGGGCGAACAGGAATTGTGACAAACTTCAAACTTATTTTGGATAAGGAAAATACGAAGCCTTTAAAAAGAACCGAACAAGTCATTAGAGATGATACATTCACAGACCTTGGGATTTTTGCAAGACAAGTGAAAGTTGATAATATCTACACCGGCATCATCAATATCGCCACTACTTTTGGGTTTTCAGGAGTTGAACCGAATTCCATAATGATGGGTTGGCCTAAAGGTTTGGAAAATTCGGAAGAATATTCTCAAATGACACAAACCTTGTTGTATTTAGATTATAATTTATTGTACTTGGATTTCGATAGAAAGAAAAAATTTGGTAAGTATCGCACAGTAGATTTATGGTGGCGTGAAACCGATAGCAAGAATGCTGAAATGATGCTGAATATTGCACGATTTATTATTGCTTCTCCAAGATGGAACGACACAAAAATAAGAGTTTTGTTTGTAAACAATAACAATGTGAATGTTGATATTGTGCATTCTAAAATTTCAGAACTTGTTGAAGATTTAAGGGTAAATGTTGAAATAGAAATCATCAATAATGCGGTGGAACAGGAACCTTTTTATAGTTTGATTAAGCAACATTCCGAAACCACTGATTTAACCATAATTGGCATACCTAATTACAAGATTGAAAAGCAAGCAGAATTTGTACTTAAAACCAATGATTTATTTGAAACTATAGGATCAACCCTATTAGTTAAGGCTGCAAATAATTTTAACGTCCTTGATTTAGATTTTATCAAGGACGAATAACTTAATTTAATTCGTATTCACGAAACTTGTTTCTTGATTTAGCAAAAAAAAATGTTTACGCGCTCCACTCCTATTTCCAAGTAATAATTTCTTGAAAATGGCGTCTTGTTTTTGCATGAGGTGGTTCAGCCTTTCTATATCCAAATGCCACCATAAACGATAAACCATATTTATCGGTATCAATACCAAATTTTTCTTTTAATAAAGCTTCTGTTTTTTCTTGGTGAAACCCTTCAATTGGGCAGCTATCAATACCTGTTAATGCAGCAGAAGTCATCATGTTAGCTAAAGCAATATAAGTTTGTTTTGAAGCCCAATCAAATAATTTTTTATCAGTATCTAAATCAAAATCGCTTTCTTGAAATTCTCTATAAAATTTAGAGTACATGTCAATAGCTTCCTCTGGTAATTGTTTTACTTCTTTCATCATGTGCATAATATAATCTGCATCGTGTTTTACCATGGGTGCTTTCATACTTAAACCTAAAACAAAATGACTTGCCGTATCTAATTTTAAAGGCGCTCCCCATGCTACAGGTTTTAATAACTCACGCAATGCTTTATCTTGAACCACAACAAAATGCCAAGGTTCAAAACCAAATGAACTTGGTGATAGATTTGCTGTTTTTAGAATAAAATTTATATCATCATCAGACACTTTTTTAGTGTTATCAAATTCTTTAGTAGCGTGTCTATATTGAAACGCATTAATGATGTCTTCTTTTGCAATGTTTGGTGTATTCATTTAATCTAATTTTCTGTTTTAGGAATTCATTTAACTTTACTATCAAAAGTATAGTGACAAAAGTATATATAGTTTTAGTTTCTCACAATAACGGTCAAAAATGATAGTATCTTATTTTTTGATAAAAATTTCATATAATGTTGATAACAAGAATTTTATGATTTAATAAATATACTATAAAAAGTATAGTTGTGTAATTAATTATAGTATTGTAGCTTTGTCTAAATTGATAGAGTTACTTATGGACATAGAACATAAAAAACGACTTATAAAATATAACGACAAACTGTTTTCGTGTACCACTAGTATTGCCATGGAATTAATTGGTGGCAAATGGAAAAGTGTGATTTTAATTTATCTGATAGATGGTAAAAAACGCTATAATGAATTGTATAAATTAATTTCAACTATCACAGAGCGTACTTTAAGTTTACAATTAAAAAAACTAGAACAAGATGGATTAATAACACGACGCGTATATACTAAAAAACCACCTTTAAAAGTAGAATATGCTTTAACACCTTTGGGCGAAACTTTAGCACCTGTACTCACATCAATTGCGCAATGGGGGAAAACTGTAGCTGATGAAAAAGGTGAAATTATAGAATGAACAAGTAAGATACTTTTTAAACAATCCCATTCCAATCCAATTACGCTTTTCTCCTATAACGCGATACATTATCGTAAAACAAAGTTTAACGTGATTATTAATATCACCAATTAGCAAGCTGCAAATTCTATACTAATTAAAATTTCACATTTAAATAAACATTATCTTTAACAGTAAGCGATTAAGCAACTTACATAGAAGATGAACAAGGCGCCACATAAATTTGGTACGTTTCTAGGTGTATATACGCCCAGTATATTGACTATACTTGGCTTGATTATGTATTTAAGATTTGGTTGGGTAGTTGGAAATGTTGGTCTAATAAAAACCATTGTTATTGTTTTAATGGCCAGTTCTATAACGTTTATAACTGGTTTAAGCGCTTCCGCTATTGCTACTAATATTAAAGTTGGTGTTGGTGGCGAATATTATATGATTTCACGAAGTCTTGGTTTAGAAGCTGGTGGTGCCATTGGGATTCCTTTATATTTATGTAGGACTTTAAGCGTTACCTTCTATTGTTATGGTCTTTCAGAAGCCATATTGGTATTATGGCCAGTAACTCAAAGTATTTTACCTTCAAATGCATTACAAGGTCTGACTATTGCTTTTATTGTTTTAGTGACTATGCTCTCTGGTAAAAGTGCAAAACTCGTTTTAAAATCTCAAATCCCAATTATGATTATTGTTGGGGCATCCATTATAGCTTTAATTATTGGTGTCCTAAGTCAAGACATACATGCACCCATTATAGAATCGACTTATAGAACGGCACCTGAAGGTTTTTGGTATGTATTTGCCGTATTTTTTCCGGCAGTTACAGGGTTTACAGCTGGAATTGGCTTAAGTGGTGATTTGAAAGACCCAAAAAAATCGATTCCTAAAGGCACACTTGCTGCAGTGATTTCTGGTGCCATAATCTATCTTATCATTCCATTACTTTTGGCAATAACTGGGGCATTAACCTTGGAGCAAATGGCAGACCCTGATGCAGGTGTCACTATTTGGACTCGCCTTGCAATTTTTGGACCATGGATAGTTTATCCTGCCGTTTGGGGTGCTGTATTATCATCTGCTTTTGGAAGTATTTTGGGCGGACCAAGAATTCTTCAAGCATTATCTATGGATGGTTTGATGCCAAAATTTTTATCCAAGCTATCAAAGTCAGGTCAGCCTACTATTGCCACATGGATAAGTGGTATTATAGCCATAGCTGCCGTTTTTCTTGGCGGATTAAATACCATTGCACAATACGTATCTGTTCTGTTTTTAACACTTTATGTCGCTGTTAATGTTAGTGCTGCTGTGGAGCAACTCATTAAAGAACCTTCTTATCGACCAAAAATACATGTGCCTTGGTTTGTATCCCTTTTGGGTGCTTTAGCTGCCATGGTCGTTATGTGGTTAATCAATCCACTGGCCTTCATTTTTGCTCTTGGTCTAGAGGCTGTTATTCTTATCTATTTAGTAAGTAAAAAGCTGGAACAACAATGGGGAGACGCTTCTACTGGAATATGGATGCATTTGGGTAGATATGCATTACTTCGATTGAATACTATAAAAGTACATAGCAGAAACTGGCGCCCCATTATAGTTCTATTTATTCATGAATTAAAAGGTCAGATGCCATTAATTAAATTAATGGAAATGCTTGGGCAAAATAGTGGCTTATTAACCATTTCGAAACTAATTACTTTTGAGGATAAAGAAGAATTAAAAAGACGCAACTTTATTGCCTTTGAAATGCAAAAAGAATTAGCAAAAGAAGGGTTGCAGGCTTTAACCGAAGTGAATGTTGTTAACGATTTAAAGCAAGGCATATTACAGGTGGCCGCTTCACATGGTATTGCAGGTATTAAAACCAATACCGTAGTATTTGGTTGGGCTAGTACCTTAGAAGGCAAGATTCAGGAATTACAAATTGTTAATAATCTTGAGGCTTCAGGCAAGAATGTTTTAATTGCACATTTCAACAGTCCATTTACTGAACACCCAGATAAGCGCATTGATATATGGTGGCGTGGTCAAGATAGAAATGGCGACTTGATGCTACTACTCTCCTATTTAATTCGATTGAATAGAAAGTGGAAGAAGGCTGTAATACATATTTTTTCGATTGCAGATTCTGAAAAAGAAAAATTCGTGATGGAACGTCTTATCCAATTTTCAATTAATGAAGCGCGAATTGATGCTAAAATTCACGTACTAATAAAAGACAGTGAGGACATTGCTGGCACGCTAATAAGAAATAGTCAAGCGGCCGACATTGTGTTTTGTGGATTAGCCAGAGGTAATGGTACTTTCGAGAAACGTACGGAAATTATAGAACGTATTGTGAATAGTTTAAAGGTTGTTGTGTTTACACAGAATAATGGTATGGAGAATGATATTCCTGTAATTTTTAGTTTGACAAAGACATAGTATATCTTGTTAAGCTCGATTATTCAATTGGACTGATGACAATTATCATAAAAAGATTATATAAAGCTTGCTACATTTACTTGAAAATTAAAGTATAATATGAAAAATCAAATTAAATTATTAGTCCTAATTTTTAGCGCTTCAATATTGTTCTATTGTAAGGATAATAAAAGGTATAACACCACAGAAAATGAACAAACAAAAACAACACCAGCTACCAACCAAATGCATCCAAATTCAAAGTCTGATAAGGCGGTTGTTGATGTTATTAACATTAAAACACCAGAAAATGGAACGTCTTTAGAAGCCCTTTTTTCTAAGAAAGAATCGTTTTCAAAAAACAGCATTATCGTTAAAGGAAAAGTAACGAAAATAAACAATGGTATAATGGACAGAAATTGGATTCATATTAGTGATGGCACGCAGTTTGAAGGCAAAAAGAGTTTAACGGTAACCACTCAAGATTCTGTAAATATTGGAGATATCGTGACTTTTAAAGGTACGGTGATTTTAAATAAAGATTTTGGCCACGGTTACATTTATGACATCTTACTAGAACAAGGTCACATCATAGAACATACAATCTCGGATGAAGTTTCTGGTCATTAAAACCAAAAAAAAAGCCCAACATCACATTGGGCTTTAATACTGTAATCTATTTTATTTTTATATTATCTTAAGGTTGCATTGGTATTAGTTCAATAAAAAATCTTCTTTCTTAAAACCATTATTAAAAGTGATGTCGCTAAACGTATAGACACCAATTGGCACATAGCCCCCGGTTTCATTAGGCATAAATCCTTTTCTTACCGCAGGCACTAAAATACCATCCACTTTTTCGTAAATCAAGGTCATTTTTAATATCGGCTTTTCAATGCCCCAATCTGGTAATGAAAAATAGAACTGATCTACTAAATGCGTATCCGGGTTGAAATACAAAATGTATTCATCATTTTTTTCCTTTTTGGTAATATCGGCATCATAGATTAAGCTTACTTTATCATAAGTGATGTCGCCTACTTTTTCTGTGCCTAGATATTTGTAATTGGTTCCTGGGTCTTTTAATTTGTACATCATCGTGAACCAATAGAAATTTACTTTACGTAAAAACACTGTGCCACCAATGGCTTTTTCATCTGTTATCGCTTTGCCGTCTATGGTTAAAGCTGGTTTGTTATCTACATAAGATTGTATAGCAGTTCCTTTTGTTCCAGGCAGCACATTTAAATCATGCTGCTCATAAGACGCCCAAGAATGCTCGCCATGAAAAATATGACGTTCTGTTGACACATCTTTTCCTTTGTCAAAATTATCATATACATAATGAAATTGAACATCTTTTTTGGCTGCCAAGGCTTGGTAACCGCCATTTTCGGCTACTAGCGCCTCTAATAATGCTGCTGATTTAGCATCTGTGTTTTGCGCGTGTATTGAAAATGTAATAACGAGTGCCAATAACATACTGGCATAGGTGTTTTTTATTTGTGATTTCACGTTTATAAAGGGTTTTAGGTTAGGAGTTTATAGTATTGATTAGTGTGAAAGTCGTTATAAATTGAAGACCTTACAGTTAACGATTATAAATTATGAAACCCCTAAAAAATGGTTATCTACTCTCCTACTGCTTTAATAAAATTTCATGAGGTCGTTTTTACTCTCTTTTAAAATAATTCAATTAATCTGTATCCTTTTCTGTTTCAAGTTAATCTTAACAGTATATAACAATAAAAAACACAATATTATGAATGATTTTTTAGGCCCTGGAGCTGTATTAGCAGCCTTATTTTTATCAGCAGGATATACGGTTTACACATTTATTAAAGCGTCTCATTTAGAACGCATGGCAAAAATTGAGAAAGGTATTGACACCAATACTTTACCTAGCCAAGCTAAATTCTTAAGCTTAAAGATTGGATTGCTAATGATAGGTATCGCTTGTGGACTATTACTCGCCTATATATTAGAACAAACAACAACTATTAAGGGTGAGGTTTTTTATCCATCGTTTATGTTATTATTTGGTGGGTTAAGCCTTATTATTTCTTTTTTCTGGACAAAGAATTTAAACAAAAACCAGTAGCCTTTTATGGATACTCATTACTTAAATGAGGTAATAAAAGGCAATACAAACGCTTTTGGTTATTTCATAAAAACCTATCAAAATAAAGCTTTTGGAATCGCTATCTCTATTGTTAAGCAAGAAGATGACGCAAAAGATGTTGTACAAAACAGTTTTATCACAGCCTACTCTTCGATTTCTAAATTTAGAAATGACGCCAAATTCTCAACTTGGTTTTATAGAATAGTAGTCAATACAGGATTGCAATTTTTAGCACAGCGGAAGCGAAATACCATTAAAAATGAAGCGTCAAAATTATCTGAAACTGAAAAAACAACGTGTAATGCTGTTATTAAAAAAATGCATCAAGATGATTTAAAACATTTAGTGAAATCGGTTTTTGGAAAGATCCCTTCAAAACAAGCATTGCTCTTACAACTCTTCTACATTGACGAGTTGAGTATAGCAGAGATAGAGGTGGTAACCAACTTTACCAAACCGAATATTAAAGTGCTTTTGCACAGAGGCAGGACGAATTTTTATAACATCATAAAAAAAGAACACATTAAAAAACCCTATTAGAATGGAAGATAAAGATCAATTAAAAGAAATTTTAAGTAACATCAATAACATTAACGAACCTATTGATTTGGAAGCTTCAATTATGCAGTCTATACGTAACGAAGAGCTTACAAAACATAGGATTACAAACTATCGCAGACAGGGAATTCGTGGATTAGTCGTTTCGTTTGTACTCGATATTACACTTGTAAGCATCTATAGTTTCTCTAAAAATTTTCAAGTATTAGAAAGTACTAGCTTTAAATATACATCTATAGCGGCTTGCCTTATCCTTCTTTTTGCACAATTAGAAATAGGCGGTTTACAATTCATCAATCAAATTAAAAACAACAAATCATGAAAAATTTAAATAAACAATTCGTCTTTAGCCTTTTGGCTTTGGTATTTACAGCAACGGCTTTGAATGCTCAAATGAGCGCTGGTCAAATCGATAGTTTAGTGCTAAAAGCCATGAAAACCGTCGATCATACCGTAGGTTTCTCTATTGGTATTGTGAAAAATGGTATAATACTACATGCTAAAGGTTATGGACTAACATCAATTAAAACAAATGAAAATGTCACTGCAAATACACCTTTTGGCATTGCCTCAAACTCTAAAGCTTTTACTTCTGCTGCATTATCGATATTGGTCGATCAAGGCAAACTAAAATGGGATGATAAGGTTATAGACTATATTCCAGAATTTAAGATGTATAATGACTATGTGACGAATCATTTTAATATTCAAGATTTATTAACCCATCGGAGCGGTTTAGGATTAGGCGTTGGAGATTTAATGATTTTTCCAAATGATTCAAATTTCACTATTGGCGATGTCTTAAAGAGCTTTCAATACTTTAAGCCTACAACCCCTTTTAGAACAAAATTTGATTATGATAATCTACTATATTTAGTTGCAGGAGAACTTACAGCAAGAGTAAGTAAACAATCATGGGAATCATTTATAGATGAAAATATTATTGAAACATTAGGAATGAAAAATTCATCTGCAAGTCTTTCAAATATGGCAGATGCAACAACTATAGCTATCCCTCATGGATTTATTGAAAACAAACTAATGCCACTAGAGACAAAAAAAGGGAATACAAACATGAATGGAGCAGCTGGCGGAATATGGTCTAGTGCAACAGATATTTGTAAATGGATGCTAGCTCAATTAAATAAAGGGAAATATGGTACAGATTTAAATACTATTTTGTTTTCTGAACAGCAGCAACAAGAAATGTGGAGAATGCACACACCAATGAATAGAAAATCTGACCCACATTCACCATTCAAATCACATTTTTATGGATATGGCCTTGGTTGGTTTGTATCAGACTTTAATGGTTATTTGAAAATTGAGCATACTGGTCTAATTGCTGGAATGGCATCTGAAGTTATATTAATACCAGAATTAGAACTCGGCATTGTTTTACTAAATAATTCTGAAAAATCAGGAATGCTAAATGGGTTGATTAGTTATGCTTTGCTTGATGAGTTTTTAAATTTGAATACAGGAATTAATTGGATAGAAATGGCTTCTGGAATGCAACAGCAACGAGGAAATATGGTTGATGCTGAAACAGAAACAGTATGGCAACAAATTAATTCAAATAAAAATATAGCATGCAACAAGAAAAATTACATTGGTGTTTATGAAGATAATTGGTTTGGTAAGGTTGAAATATTTGATAACAAAGGCGATTTATGGTTCAAATCATATAAATCTCCTAGATTGAATGGTAAAATGTCCTTTTATAAAGACCATACCTTCGCCATAAAATGGGAATACCAAGATATGAATGCAGATGCATTTGCAATATTTTCATTAGATAAATATGGAAAAGCTCAAAACATTAAAATGAAAGGCATCTCTCGTTTTATCGATTTTAGTTTTGATTTTCAAGATTTAAATCTGAATAGAATAGTAAATAATTAAAATTTATTAAAAGTAGAGGAATATATTTCCATTCCACACACATTCCACTACGCTCCTATCATTGTTTACTCATGGCTTGTTGTTTTGATAAATACGAATTCGTAAAAAGAGGGTTACTCGCTTCACTTTTTAAAGATCGTATTTATAAAGCCTTCATTCTAAGCAACATTTGTCATTCAAAACCCCTTTTTTACCTAAAAATTTCGTAACTTTAAAATGAACCATAATCATCGTTTAATTGAACCTAATAAGGTCAATATGGCGATTTAATTTTAATAAAGCAAAGCACCCATAAATCACGGTATTACTTGGGTTCATTGACTTTAAAATATGCGTACAGATAGTTAACCTTTAATACATTGTATCATGACCCAGTTAGGCATTCTTTTTATCATTATCGGGGTATTTCTTCTTTCCGGTATTCGAATTGTTTTTGAATACAAAAGAGCCATTAAATTTAGATTTGGAAAATATATAACAACCTTGCAACCTGGGTTTCGATGGATTATTCCTTTTATTGAAACCATCCAAATTGTAGATATTAGAGTGATTACATTCAACATTGATTCGCAGGAAGTGATGACCGAAGATAACGTGCCTTGTAGTATAGATGGCGTTGTGTTTTTTAAGATTGTTAATCCTGAAAAAGCAGTTTTGGAAGTTGAAGAATATAAGTTTGCCATTACCCAATTGGCACAGGCTGCCCTTAGGGATGTTTGTGGTAAAGTAGAATTGGACACCATCCTTTCCAAGCGTGAGGAAATGGGTAAAAACATTAAAGAAATTGTTGAGCAAGAAACCAAAGAATGGGGTATTGAAATTAGCGATGTTAAAATAAAAGACATTCAGTTGCCCGAAAACATGCGCCGTATGATGGCAAACCAAGCAGAGGCTGAACGCTCGCGTAGAGCTAAAATTATTTTGGCCTTGGCTGAAGAGCAGGCTGCTGGCAAGTTACTTGAGGCCGGAAAACTGATAGATCAGTCGCCATCGGCTATAAAACTTCGTCTGTATCAAACCTTATCGAATATTGCTGCAGAAAAAAATTCAACCATACTCTTCCCTTTCCCAGAAGAAGTTCTGCCCGTTAAAAGAATGAAATCTAAAAAGCGTAAAAAGGCATAATCAATCACTTTATTAAGTGCTGTGAATCCTTATATTTGTGAACGCAATCCGTTCAAAAACCAGCATTAAAAAGATTTGGAACAAATAAAAGCCTACTTAGATCAAATAGCTACCATATCCAATAAAGATTGGGGTTTTTTTACATCGAAATTACAGCGTCGGGTGATTCCAAAAAAAGTTGTTTTTTTAAAACTCCATGACATAGAAAATCATATCTCCTTTATTGAATCTGGTGTGGTACGTTTATTTATTCCTAAAGAAAACCCAGAAAAAGAAATCACTTTTGGCTTTAGTTTTAAAGACCAGTTTGTTAGTGCTTATGATTCTTTTTTAACGCAGCAACCTTCAGCCTATCAATTACAAGCGCTTACAGAAACCACGCTTTTAAGTATTACCTATGAGGATTTGCAAGACGTTTATAAGAATACCCAAATTGGAAATCTTATTGGCAGATTAACCGCAGAACGTCTCTTTTTATTGAAATCTAAGCGTGAACAAAACTTATTGAATCTTACTGCAGAGGAACGCTACATGAAATTGTTTAAAGAGCGTCCAGAGCTTTTAATGGTGATTCCGTTGAAATACATCAGTTCTTATATTGGTGTTACTGCACAGGCGTTAAGCAGGATTAGAAAACGGTTGTAAACTGAGGTCGAATAATAATTGTTGTCCAGCAAAAGAATCAAGACCGCTGCGCTGATAGAATACAGAATCAAGACTTGATTTTAACTAACTGATAATCAATTTAAAATAGATTTATATTTTCAGAAAGTTTATGTTTTTCTTTTTTCTAAAAAGCAAGGGGTGTTTAAAAAAAATCTTTTAACTATACCCAATCTATTGTTCGGGCTGTTTTACAAATTTAAACCAGACACTATTGAATAATAATATTCCACGGTATTTTAATAGTAACGAATAGTTACCCTATTCTGACTTTTTTGGGTCTGGATTGTCCCCTAGAGGGGGCTTTAGGGGTGTTTTTTAGACTATTGTCATCAAATTTGTAGCCCTTATATAACTAACTGAAATACAGATAAATATTAATCCAACTCAGGTTTGTAATATGTGTTTTATTAATCTAGGTTCATTGTTTTGCCTGAAACAACAAATTACCTTTGTAAAAAAAATTATGATTATCATTCTTTTCGTTTTAGTGCTTTGGTATGGAGGCTTATTTTTTCAGTCTTTCTTTTTACATCGCTATGCTGCACATCAGGTATTTACCATGTCGAAAACCATGGAGCGTATTACTTTTATATTGACTTGGATTTTTCAAGGCTCAAGTTATTTAAGTGCTTATGGTTATGGGATTATGCACCGCATGCACCATGCTTATACGGATACTAAAAAGGATCCACATTCGCCATCTCATGATGCTAACATGTTTACCATGATGTGGAAAACAAAAACGATTTATCAAGATATTAATAAACAACGTATTGAAATTGATTCGTGCTTTACCAAAAACGTGCCGCAATGGAAAGGCTTTGATGCATTTGCGAGTTCTCGCTTTTCTAGATTGCTTTGGATTACGGGTTACATTCTGTTCTTTGCACTCTTTGCAACGGCTTGGTGGCAGTGGTTATTATTACCTATAACGTTTATGATGGCGCCTATTCATGGTGTGATTATTAACTGGTTTGGGCATATTTATGGCTATGTGAATTTCAAGATGAAAAACACAAGTAAAAACCTATTCCGTTTTGATTTTTTAATGATGGGTGAAGGCTATCATAATAATCATCATAAGTTTTCTAGTAGCCCTAATTTTGGAGTGAAATGGTATGAGATTGATATCACTTATTTAATAATAAGACTATTGAATGCTTTTGGTGTTATACAGTTGAAACCTATTCCAGTTAAGAAGTAGTTTTTGTACTTTTTATGTCAGGTTGAGCGCAGTCGAAACCCAAAGAATTTTTCGATTTCAAAGACCTTTCGACTGCGCTCAACCTGACATCAAAAAATAAATTATTAAATTTTAGTTGATTAAATTCAATGATTTTATAGAACTCAGATTAATAGGTATTAAGAAAGCCACACCTTATAAAATGGTAACTCGAACTTTCTTCTTTTTTAATCGGGTATTGTTTAATTTTTCTACTAATTCATCAGCCATAGTAATCGGAATGGCAACAAATGCACAATCAGGTTTTAGTTCAATAGTTCCTAATTGATCTTTATTAATTCCACCTTGTTTAAAAAATAACCCTGCGATATCGCCTTTGGAAATTTTATCTTTTCGACCACCAGAAATAAATAAGGTTTCCCAGTATTGTGGTTTATGAGGTGCTTTCTTAGAAATATTTATGCCTTTTACATTTTGAATAAATTCTGGCAGTAATTGGCTTTCCCATTTCAATACATAAGCGGTTCCTTTGGCATTGACTCTAGCTGTTCTACCATTTCTATGAATAAACTCTTCTTCATGTCGAGGGAGTTCATAATGAATAATATAATTCATTTCTGGAATATCGATGCCTCTAGCTGCCAAATCGGTTGCTATTAATATTTGACTTGTGCCGTTTCTAAATTTTATTAAAGCCCGTTCTCTATCTTTTTGCTCCATGCCACCAGAAAAACAAGCATGACTGATTTTATTTCGTTTTAAAAAACGACTGACTTCATTAATGCTATCTCTTAAATTACAGAAAATAATGCCAGGTTCATTGCCAATATGCTGTACCAATTGTAACAGCGTTTTCAATTTGTTTTTATCTGGAGACACCACTGTTTTAATAGCTAATTTTGATCCCTTTTTTTCTTTTAAATAGTTGATGGTGGTTGGCTTGTCTAATCTTACAAAACCAGGAACTTTAACTGCTTGAGTGGCAGAGGTTAATATGCGTTTATTTATACTAGGCAATTGCGTGATAATGCCCTTCATTTCTTCCTCAAAACCATCTTCTAAAGACTTGTCAAATTCATCTAAAATAAGTGTTTTTATGCTGGCTTTAGAAAACCTGTCGCTATCAAAATGATCTAATATTCTACCTGGCGTTCCTATTAAAATTGCTGGATTATGACTAATTTCAATTTTGTCTTTAGACATGGGTCTACCGCCATAAACTGCATTTACTTTATAGCCAGAACCCATAGACCGAATGACTTGCTCTATTTGAATGGCTAATTCTCTTGACGGTACTAGTATTAATACTTGAATTTCTTTAGATTCTGGATTTAAAACCTTTAAAAGTGGTAATGAAAAAGCCAATGTTTTACCTGTTCCCGTCGGCGATAATATGATGGTATTTGTGGTTGTTTCAATAACAGAAACAGCTTCCTTTTGCATGGGATTCAAGGCATGAATATTTAATTTTGTTAAAATATCCTGTTGATTTTTAATACTATTTGCCATAATGACTATTTCTTATTAACGCGTTGTATATTTTGCTTGTCAATTCGAGTGAATTTTACTCATTTTTTTGAATAAAATTTGTATCGAGAATCAAGTTTTTAGCTTTAAACCTGTTCTCGATACGATCCCGATAAAATAATCGGAATCACTCGAGCTGACAATTGATAACACCTAATTAGCAAAATGCATAACGGGTATTATTTCTTTTTAGAATCCTCTGGTTTTGGAGTCGCCATACCAGATTGTGCCAAGTAATTTGCTAATATTTTATCGACGAGTTCCTCTTTCGTTAAATGATGAAATATCGTTTTTATCTTAGCTTTAAAATCTTCTGACACCTCCCGATTTGGTTTGGTTTTAAATATTTTTTTCGCCCATAACAAACCATTGTTTTCTTCGATGCTTTGTGTGTCTGCTTTTTTAAATTCATTAAAAACAATACCCAATTCATTTTCAAAATTAACAATATCTTGAACTTCTTCTTTTTGTAATATGGTTAACGAAAGCCCCTTTGCTCCTGCTCTTGCTGTACGTCCACTTCGATGCACATAGGCATCATAAGTATCTGGTAAATGATAATTAACAACATACGATATCTCTTTAACATCAATACCACGAGCTGCTAAATCGGTAGCCACCAAAATATCGATATAGCCTGCTCTAAATTGGCCCATAATACGGTCGCGAATACCTTGAGACAAACTACCATGAATGGCTCCAGATGAGAATTTATTAATGGCTAAGTTTTTTGCTAATTTATTAACCGCCGCTTTGGTTTTACAAAAAATAATCCCTCTTTCGCCTTCCTTTGAATTTAAAAAATGAAGTAAGACCTCTAGTTTTTCAATAGGCTCTACAACCACATATTGATGATCGATACCTTGATGCCCAACAGTTGCCATGTCTGCTTCTATCTGTACAACATGTTTTGACATGTAATTTTGAACCAATTGCTTTATAGCTCCAGGCATGGTAGCTGTAAACAATAAGGTGCGTCGAGATTTCGGAATGTCTTTGATAATAAGGTCTAAGTCGGTTTTTAATGTGCTCACCATTTTATCAGCTTCATCCAACACTAAATACTTTAAGTTCTTAATGTTAATAGCGCCTCGTTTTATTAAATCGACTAAACGTCCCGGTGTTGCCACCACAATATGAGTTGCAATTTTTAAACGTTCTATTTGAGGTTTTATAGGAATTCCTCCGCATACGGCTGCAATTGAAAGTGCAGGACTATGGGAAGTAAAAGACATTAAATTAGCGTGAATTTGATGACCTAATTCTCTTGTAGGCGCCAATATTAACACCTGTACGTTAGTGTCATCAGTATCGATTAGCTGTAACAAAGGCAATCCGAAAGCAGCAGTTTTACCTGTTCCTGTTTTTGCCAAAGCAACAAGATCTTCTTTTTGATTAAGTACAACGGGAATTGTCTTTTTTTGAATATCTGTTGGAACAGAAATTTGTAAATCGGCTAAGCTTTGTTGTAATAGCTGATTAATTCCTAAATCGGAAAATGATTTTGACATAACATAATTTTGAGCAAAGATAACAATACGATATCCTAGAATCGTTCAAATTATTGAGCTAATTCACTTTAAAAGCGTGATGATAAGCAAACCCTCGACAAGCAATAAGATAATACCTCGCTATTAAGCCTCTTGTTGCATGCGCTTTGATTTTCTGTATATGTAGTTAGGGTAGATTGCGCGTTTAGCGTAACGATTCAATGTATTAGAATTAATCATCTTTATATAGATAGGCTTCGTAACTCCAAAATACTCGTAAGTGGTGCCATCTAAAAAAGTGATTTCTAATAATAAACCTTTGTGAACGTAATCTGCTATTCCAGAATTTGTTATTGTATCGGTATAAACCTCTAAGTTTGCTGCTAGAGTTTCTGGAGCGATACTCACTAAAAAATGATACCCATCAATAATGTTGCGGCTATTTACTTCGGCCTCTTCAAGTTTAGCATCGTCTTCTTGAAACTTATCTGGATGCCATTCTTTTGCTAAATTACGGTAACGCTTTTTAAGTAATTTAAGATCAATCTCTTTTTCTATTTCAAACAACTTTTTATATTGACTTATACGCTTCATAGACCCATATTTTTTTACAAGCCGCGAAACTACATCTTTATTCTGAACTAGTGTTAAGTTAAGTTTATTATGACGTATTAAATTAAATTTAGTATCTTTGAATAAAAACAATGATACGATACACCATTAAATTAAGTCAAGAAGAAGTAAACGGGTTGATGGCAATAATCAACAAGGGCTCGCATACCACCCAGAAGTTCCGTGCCGCCTACATCTTATTGAACTGCGATGAGGGCGATCATTCCGAAAAGGTGACCAACGAACAGATCAGCAAGGTCCTCAAGGTGGGCATGCGCACCATAGACCGTGTAAAGAAGAAGTTCGTCGAGGAAGGTTTCGAGGCGGTTCTCGAACGCCGCCCAACCACTCGGGTCTATGAAAAGAAAATAGATGGCGATGTGGAGGCAAAACTGGTCCAGTTGTGTTGCAGCGAGCCGCCCCCGGGTTTTGCAAAATGGTCCTTGAGGTTGTTGGCCGACAAAATGGTCGAGTTGGAATATGTGCCGAGCATCTCCCATGTTTCCGTTGGGGAGGTCTTAAAAAAAACGAACTTAAGCCTTGGAAAGTAAAGGGCTGGGTGATACCGCCGAAAAGCAACGGCGAGTTCGTCGCGAACATGGAGCGGGTGCTGGATGTTTACAAAAGGCCCTATGATGTAAATAACCCGGTGGTCTGCATGGACGAGTCGCCGAAACAGTTGATCTCGGCGGGCCAGCTTTCCGTTCCGATGAGACCGGGGCAGGAAGCCCGGGTTGATTATGAGTACGTAAGGCACGGGATGGTCAATATATTCATGGCGAACGAACCGTTGAAAGGCAAACGTTCGGTAGAAGTGACGGAGCACAAAACAAAAAAAGACTGGGCGGAGTTCATCAAGAAATTGGCGGACGAGCAATATCCGGAAGCAAACAGGATAACACTTGTGATGGACAACTTCAGCACGCACGCAGCTTCCGCCTTTTATGAAACTTTCGAACCGGAAGAGGCCAAAAGGTTGTGGGACAGGTTTGAATTTGTGTTCACGCCCAAACACGGGAGCTGGTTGAACATGGCAGAGATAGAACTGCACGTGCTCAACGCGCAATGCCTTAACAGGTACATCTCCACAATGGATGAAATAAAAAGAGAGATAAATGCTTGGCAGGACAGCAGGAACAACAAAGGGGGCAAGATAAACTGGCAGTTCACCACCAAAGACTCAAGGATAAAACTAAAAAGACTTTATCCGTCAATTAATGATTAACATAACACTAGTTAGCTTAATTATAGCGTTTTTTATTTTTGGAGGACATTGACTAAATAAA
>NZ_CAXBLF010000042.1:0-29519 GCF_963976535.1 uncultured Algibacter sp.
TTTATTATATGTGTTTAAATTAACAACCCATTAAGCCAAACGAAACTACTAATTCTTGGTCAACTGTTTCTCCTTTTGAATTCAATGCTGGTATCCATCCTCCAGGAGTATTGTTAATTAATCCAATCATTAATTCATCAATATTTGGGTAACCTGACGATCTATCTAGATTCACATTGTTAACCGTTCCGTTTTTTGTAACAGTGAAATATAACTTTGCTGGTTGTAGTTTGTCCTCTGGTATATTAGCGGTTTCTTCTTTTGTATTCTCAATAAAATATTTAATTAGTGCATCTTTACCATAAATATATTGGGCTTGTATATCAGGCACAACTGTATAGTGTGGCGTTGAAGTTCTTTCTATTAAATCTGTCTTTATATTATAATCCACTTCCATTATAAAGTTAGTTGAGTAATCAAGAGAGTTTAAGAAGTTAATTTGCTCATCAGTAAATGAAGCACTATTTGCAGTCTCACTTTTATCTGCTCGTTTATCATTTTCAACTATAATAAATTCAACAGATTTGACAGATTCCATGTTATGCATTTCATCTTTACTAAAAATATTATTGACTGATGTAGCATTAATTATAGCTTCTTTTTTTATTGGGCTAAACCTTGTGCCTATATCATAGATAAAATCTGGAAAAGTTTGTTTTTTAGTTTCCTCTGCTTTAGTTGAAACTTCTAAACTTGCTGTTTCTAAGTTATCTGAGGTACTTTTATTTTTATTGATAAATGTGAAGGCTAAAAAACTAAAGATAGCCAGAACTATACAAGAAATTATTATTGTTTTTTTCATAACTGTTGATTTAATGATTAATATATTTCAAATCTACTAGGTATAGCTGCTTCAATACTGCAATTAAATGTAAAATAATGTAAATTTTGTGTAAAACATTATAAATTGTCACATATTCGAATAGTTTTGTAGCATGACCTCAAGACGTTTTAAAATAGTTTCTTCCATTTTGATATGCCTTTTTTTGTTTATCAATAGCAGTAATGCTCAAGATACTTCTAGCGATAAACATATAGAAGTGGCATTACGAATGATTGGACATCAAATTCTACTAAGTGCAGAGGATAGCACTTCGCGTGTATTACCTATAGTAAAGGAAAATAATCAGTACAGAATTCAATTTGAATCTGAGTTGGTATTCGATCCAGAATATTTAGTCTCCACGGTTAATCGTATTGTTAAAGAAACAGGAATAACAAAAAACTATATTGTGGAAATGGTGCATTGTGAAACTACAGATGTTATTTATAGTTTCGAAATGACCAATTTAGCGAAATCAGACATCATTCCATGCCAGGGAAGAGTACAACCCAAGTCTTGTTATAATCTAGTATTTACAATACTAGAGGTTGGGGATATTAATGATGAACCTAACTTAGGAGTTTATTCAATTATTGGGCTGTTTTTGCTCGTATTTTCGACAACCCTTTTTCTGTGGAAGCGTTCGAATACACGAAATAATAACCCTAATTTGATTCCTTTAGGTGCATACTATTTTGATAAGCAGAATACAGAACTCATCATTGATCACCAAAAAATAGAACTTACAAGTAAAGAAGCAGACTTACTACTTTTACTATATAATGCTGCTAATACAACCGTGGAACGCGATGTAATTTTAAATATAGTTTGGGGTGATGAAGGTGATTATATTGGTAGAACTGTAGATGTTTTTATATCGAAATTAAGGAAGAAATTGGAATTCGATTCAAAGGTAAAAATTGTAAATGTTCGAGGTGTAGGATATAAACTTGTTATGGATGTTTAAATCAGTAAAATTTAATTGTAATAGCTTAAATTATAATTGATTTATTGGATTAGACTAATGCTATAATTTTTCACCAACTATAAAAAGATAATCTCCCAAATCATTTTTATAAGAGTCCATTATATCTTGATTGCCATTATTAAGAATATCTTTTTCAAGCTTTTTTAATCCTATTTCAACTTCATTTTTATTCGCCAATGATGAAAATGACGAAATACCTTGTCTTATGGCAGGGTTAAAATAAAGTTTTGGGTTTTGCTTTCCACAGTATAAAAACAAATCTTTAAGATTAGGTTTAATATTGTAAAGCTCTGTTTTTATTTTAGAAAAACCAGAATTAATCATGACTTTTTCTACGTGATCAAAAGAAGGCATTTGTAGCATCGAGTCTTCAATCATTTTAGGAAAGTAATGATTTAGCCAATACCCTTTCATTTGCTTTGGTGTTGATGTAAAAATGACTAGATGTCCATTAGGTTTTAATACACGATAGAGCTCATCGAAACTTTTTTCTAAATCACCCCAATGATGTATAGTTAAGCTACCAATAATACCATCGATACTTTTGGTTTTTAATGTTATGTTTTCGGCTTTCCCAAGTATCCAATCTATATGTTTGTTCTTTTGTTTTGCTTTTTCAAGCATTTTTTCTGAAGGGTCAATACCAATAAAATTAAACCCTTTTTCCTGAAATGTATTTGTGTAATTACCTGTACCACAACCAATATCTACATATAAGCCATTAGCTTTTGGGTTTAGATTTTTTAAAAGTCGTTCAGCAATGTATGGGTCTGCCGAACGTGTGTCGTTATAGCTTATACCAATGTCATCATATTTTGCTTTCATACTTATTTTCCTGTATAAACCTGTCCTCTATGAGGTTTTAAAGCATCTCTAATGGGCTTCATGTCTGTTTCATCTACCACTAAAAAAGCAATAGAATGGCTATCACTTAAATCTTCAACGCCAGTAATGGTAATATTTAAGCTTTCTAATTGAATAAACTCTTTTAAATGAATGTTGTGGTGTTCAGCAATTTTCTTAGCATGAGGCCCACGAAAATCCCATATTAACTTTAGTTTGCGCATATAATTTAAGCTAAAAAATAATGAGTTAGTTTACTTCAAATATAATGTAAAAAGTAATGCGTCAAAATAGTTGTTTTGAAGTTTAATAAGTATAATAATTACTTTTTTTAATCGTTTGAAATGAGCAATGCCAATTCTTGATATTCAATTAAGGTACTTGATTGTGAATTACATCTGATCCATTAGAAATGTTAAAATTTAAACAGATGAAAAACAACTTGTATTATAGGTTTATATTAGTATTTTTGTAACCGTTAAAAAAAATCACTCCATGAAATAAGCTATAGCAACTTAGACTATACTATCTAAAATGTTTATTAGCGAATTACATCTGACCAGTGAAAATAATAAAATTTAAACAGATGAAATTAAGATATTTATTTACTTTATTTTTAGCATGCTATGGGTTAAATGTAAAAGGACAGTCTGTTGATAAAGATGTGCTTTTTACGGTCGATAACGAACCCGTTTATGCTTCTGAATTTTTAAGAGTTTATAATAAAAACCTTGATTTAGTGCAAGATGAATCTCAAAAAGATGTTGATGAGTATTTAAAGCTTTTTACAAATTATAAATTGAAGCTAAAGGAAGCGCGACGTTTAGAATTACATGAAAAGCCTTCATATAAAAGAGAACTTTCAAGCTATAAAAAACAATTAGCCAAAAATTACATTACGGATTCAAAAGTTACAGATAAATTGGTAAAGGAAGCTTATGAGCGTATGTCGTATGAGCTTAATGCCAATCATATTTTAATTAAAGTTGACGAAAATGCAAATCCGCAAGATACGCTGGCTGCATATAATAAAATCATAAAATTACGAGACAGAGCCTTAAAAGAAGGATTTGAAAAAGTGAGAGCAGAAGTCCATAACGGACAAACTGTTTACGGTGAGAAATTAGGCTATTTTGGTGGTTTTAAAATGGTTTATAAATTTGAGAGCGTTGCTTATAATACCAATGTTGGCGATGTGTCGAAACCATTTAGAACACGTTTTGGTTATCATATTGTAAATGTTTTAGATAAGCGTAAATCAAGAGGAGAGCGTACAGTTGCTCACATTATGGTCATTGAGAATAAAAATGATTCGTTAGCTGAAAAGCCTGAAGTTAGAATTCAAGACATTTATAAAAAACTAAACCAAGGTGAAGCATTTGAATCTTTGGCTAAACAGTTTTCAGATGATAAGAATTCAGCACCAAAAGGAGGCATGATGAAAGCCTTTACTGGAGGGCAAATAAGAGCTAAAGAGTTTGAAGATATTGCTTTTGCTTTAGAGCATATTGACGATGTTTCAGAGCCGTTTAAGACTGATTATGGCTGGCATATTGTAAAGCTGCATAATAAAAAGGCTGTACCTAGTTTTGAAATTATGAGACCTGAGTTAGTAGAAAAGGTAAAGCGCGATAGCAGATCTAAATTAATAGATGAAGCGTTAACTAATAAGTTAAAAACAAAGTATAATATTAGTGTTAAACAACCTAATTTAGATTATTTTGTCTCCATTTTAAATGATGATTATTTTAAAAGAACTTGGAAACTTCCTGAAGATTTTAAAGGCAATCAGCCGTTAGTTAAAATAGGTGATAAACAATTTACTTATAACGATTTTGGTGTTTTCTTAGCCAATTCACAGCGTAATGCAACGAAAAAAGAAGCTATAAAATCGTTAGTGTCAAATAAATACGATTCTTTTTTAAATGATAGTTTAGTTAAATATCAAGAGGGTAATTTAGAGTTTGAAAATGAAGATTATGCTCATATAGTAGCTGAGTACAGAGATGGATTATTGTTATTCGATCTTATGGAAACCACAATTTGGAATACTGCAAAAACAGATTCAACAGCCATAGAGCAATTCTATGAAAGTAATAAAGCTAATTATGTAAAGCCTAAAAGAGTTGATGCTGTTGTTGCTTCTTCTGCGAAACAAAAAACACTTAAAAAAGTGTCTAAGTTTTTAGGCAAAAACATAGAGTTAGATCAGATTAAGTCTCTTGTGAATAGTAATGATAAAGTAGATGTTATTTTTACTTCTGGTATTATGGATGCGCAACACCAAGCCCTTCCAAAAGGGTTTGATTTCAAAAAAGGGATTTCAAAAATACAGAAACATAATGATGCTTTTGTTGTTGTTAATGTAAAAGACGTTTTACCACAAGAACAAAAAACTTTAGAAGAAGCCAAAGGAGCTGTGATTAGTGATTATCAAAATTTTAAAGAAGAAAATTGGCTTAAAGATTTAAGAGAGAAGTATAAAATTGAAGTTAATCAAGACGTACTTGAAAAGGTTAAGTCTCAACTTAAAAATTAATTCGTGCGCGTTAAAGTCATTTTAATTGTTTTGTTGGTTTTATTAAACTCATGTGATTTTATAAAAAAATCAGATGACAGCACTCCTATAGCCAGAGTTAACGAAAATTATCTTTATAAAGATGATATAAATGGCTTGGTATCTGAAGGTACATCAAAAGAAGATAGTACACTTATAATTCAAAATTTCATCAATCAGTGGGCTACACAACAGTTATTTGTTGACGGTGCTAAACTAAATTTAAGTGAAGAAAAGCAAGGCGCTTTCAATAAATTGGTGGTTCAATATAAAAATGACTTGTATTCTAAAGCTTATATTGAAGCATTAGTGAAGCGAAGTATAGATACTGTTGTTCCTATTGATGAAGCTCAAGCTTATTATACAAATAATAAAGAAGTGTTTAAATTAAACGAAGAACTTCTTAAATTCCGTTATATTCATGTAGATGAAAATATTATCAACTACGCCAATATTAAAAAACAATTTAGGCGGTACAACAAAACAGATAAAAAAATTCTAGATTCCATTTCAATTCAGTTTAAATCCTACTCATTTAATGACTCTATTTGGATTAAATTAACTCAAGTTATAAAGAAAATCCCAGCAGTTAATTCTGAAAACAAAAATCAACTGTTAAAAAAATCTAATTTTGTACAACTCAAAGATTCATTAGGAGTATATTTGATGCAAATTAATGATGTTTTAGTTAGAAATGACACCGCACCGTTAGAATATGTTAAGCCTACTATTGATCAAATAGTCATTAACAAACGTAAGCTAGAACTGATTAAAGAATTAGAAAAAGATATCACAAAAGATGCCATTAAAAACAAACAATTTGAAATTTACGATTAACCTAAAACACGTATTGGCTTTATTTGTAGTCCTAATAACAGCAAGTACTACCAATGCTCAAGAAATTATTGAAGATGAGGTAAAAGAAGTTGCTAAAAAAGTAGATTCTGTTGATACGTCAAATGCAAGAAAAGTTGATGGTGTTGCCGCTGTAGTTGGCGATTTTATAGTTTTAGAATCTGATATTCAAAAAGAAAGAGATCAGGTTAAAGCAAGTGGAGGCTCTCTTGAAGGCGTAGATGATTGCCAATTATTTGGTTTAATGTTGGAAAGAAAGCTGTACGCACATCATGCTATTCAAGATAGTATTCCAGTGTCTGATGCTGAAATAAGAAAAAATGTAGACTATCAAATTCAACAGTTTCTTCAACAAACAAAAGGTTCAATGGAACGTCTTTTAGAATTTTATAATAAAGACGACGAGCAAAGTTTTAGAGAAGAAATGTTTGAAATTAATAAGTCAAACCTGCTTGCGCAAAGAATGCAAGCTAAAATTGTTGAGGAAATTGAAATTACACCAGAAGAAGTAAGAGCCTTTTATAATAAGATCCCTGAAGATGAACGGCCAACTTTTGGTACAGAACTTAAAGTAGCACAAATTGTAGCTGATCCTAAGGTTTCTGAAGAAGAAAATCAAAAAATCATTGATCGTTTAAAACAATTTAAAGCAGATATTATTGAAAGAGGAGCAAGTTTCCGTTCTAAGGCTGTTTTATACTCCCAAGACCCAGGTTCAGCTAGTAAAGGTGGTAAATATACGCTAAACAGAAAACAACCAAGAATGGTTAAAGAGTTTAGGCAAGTTGCATTTGCACTGCAAGAAGGTGAAGTTTCAGAACCATTTAAATCCGATTTTGGTTATCATATTGTTACTTTAGAAAAAATAAGAGGTCAAGAATATGATGTTGCCCATATTTTGTTAACACCTAAAGTTTCTAGTGAAGCTGTTCAAGAAGCCAAAGACCGCTTAGAAAATGTTAGAAAGCGAATTGTTGATGGTGATATTTCTTTCGCTGATGCAGCAAAAGAAGTGAGTGATGAAAAAGAAACTAAGAATGATGGTGGACAATTGATAAACCCGACAACACAAGATTATAATTTTGAGTTAACAAGAATGGATCCAGAGCTTTATGCACAAATTCAAAATTTAAAAGATGAAGAAGTGAGTTTGGTTTTAAGCGAACAAGATAGAACAGGTAATGTGAAATTTAAAATTTTAATGGTTACTGATAGAATTGATGAGCACAAAGCGGATTATGCACGTGATTATTTGAAGATTAAAGACCTAGCTTTAGAAGAAAAGAAAATTAGAGCCATTGAAAAGTGGCAAGACGAAAAAATACTAGATACTTATATAAAAATAAGTAAAGAACACAAAGCTTGTGATTTTTCTGGTAACTGGTTAAAAAAATAGTTAGTATGTCTGATGTTGCTGCCATTGCAGAATTTGTAAAAAAGTTTAAAATTTTAAAAACTGAAATTGCCAAAGTTATTATTGGTCAAGATGAGGTTGTAACTCAAATACTTATTTCAATATTCTCAGGAGGCCATTCATTACTTATTGGTGTTCCAGGTCTAGCAAAAACTTTGATGGTTAATACGATAGCTCAGGCTTTAGGGCTAGATTTTAAACGTATTCAATTTACTCCAGATTTAATGCCTAGTGATATTTTGGGAAGTGAGATTCTAGATGAAGATCGCCATTTCAAATTTATTAAAGGGCCAATTTTTGCCAATATTATTTTGGCAGATGAAATTAATAGAACGCCTCCAAAAACGCAAGCTGCTTTATTAGAAGCTATGCAAGAACGCTCTGTTACCGTTGCAGGTCATAATTATAAACTAGACTTACCTTATTTTGTTTTAGCAACACAAAATCCAATTGAGCAAGAAGGAACATACCCTTTACCTGAAGCACAATTAGATAGATTTATGTTTGCCATTAATTTGGATTATCCATCTTACGAAGAAGAAGTTCAGGTTGTAAAAGTAACAACAAATGACAATAAAGTTAAAGTGAATTCACTACTTTCTGCAGAACAAATTGTAGATTTTCAACATTTAATTCGTCGTATTCCAGTTGCTGATAATGTCATAGAATATGCAGTGTCTATGGTTGCTAAAACCAGACCAAATTCTGATGTGGCTCCAGAACTTGTGAAAACGTATATCGATTGGGGAGCGGGTCCAAGAGCATCACAGAATTTAATTTTAGCAGCTAAAACCCATGCGGCCATTCATGGAAAATTTTCTCCAGATATAGAAAATGTGCAAGCAGTAGCACAGAGTATATTGCGTCACAGAATTATTAAAAATTATAAGGCAGAAGCAGAAGGAATTTCTGAAGAACAAATTATTGATAGTTTGTTTTAATCTAAATAATTCCCCGATGGTTCTACCTCGGGGTTTCCGAATTTACCTCCCCTTGGGGGAGGTCGGAATTACCTTTTCGCAATTCTGGGTGGGGCAAAATATAAAATTTTGATTTTTGGTCCCAAGGCCAAAATGAAACCGGCGAAACCTGCCAGCCGGCAGGCTGGTACACCTATGGCTTGCCTCGGTGATAGTTGGCTTCAAGAAATTTTTATTAAAACTTAAACAGTTCATAATTCCATTTGTAATTATTTACAACTACTTTATTGAAGGTTATTGCAGTAATTTTTGTTAAAATTGAATGAATTCTTTTTTCTATTAAGTAAAAGCTTGAGAAATCAATAATTTTCATTAAAATTATTAACAATAATCAAATCATATTAAATTATAATGTCACTATAATAATTTAATATAAGGCAGCAGTGTATTGCACGTTTTATTTTTAGAACCTTACATTAATTTCGTATTTTGCATTACTTTATAAAAACCAATACTTAAAATATATTTTATGGCATTTGACATCAATATGATAAAAGGTGTTTACACCAAAATGGCAGATCGTGTAGATAAAGCACGCGAGATTGTAGGGAAACCATTAACATTATCTGAAAAGATTTTATATTCTCACTTATGGGATGGTATTCCAACCAAAGCATTTGCAAGAGGAAAAGACTATGTAGATTTTGCGCCAGATAGAATTGCATGTCAAGATGCAACAGCTCAAATGGCCTTATTGCAATTTATGCAAGCAGGAAAAACTAAGGTTGCCGTACCAACAACGGTTCACTGTGACCACCTGATTCAAGCTAAAGATGGTGCAGCAACAGATTTAAAGCACGCTAATAATGTAAGTAGTGAAGTTTTTAATTTCTTAGAGTCAGTTTCAAATAAATATGGTATTGGTTTCTGGAAACCTGGAGCAGGTATTATTCACCAAGTCGTTTTAGAAAATTATGCATTTCCTGGAGGCATGATGATTGGTACCGATTCACATACCGTAAATGCAGGTGGATTAGGTATGGTAGCTATAGGTGTTGGTGGTGCAGATGCTGTTGATGTGATGGCTGGTATGGCATGGGAGTTAAAATTTCCAAAATTAATTGGTGTTAAATTAACTGGAAAATTATCGGGTTGGACGGCACCCAAAGATGTGATTTTAAAAGTAGCAGAAATCCTTACTGTAAAAGGAGGAACAGGAGCTATAGTTGAGTATTTTGGACCTGGAGCTATTTCTATGTCTTGTACAGGTAAAGGAACAATCTGTAACATGGGAGCAGAAATAGGCGCTACAACTTCAACATTTGGTTATGATGCATCTATGGAGCGTTATTTACGTGCTACAGATAGAACCGATGTTGCTGATGCTGCAAACGTTGTAAAAGAGCACTTAACGGCTGATGCAGAGGTTTATGCAAACCCAGAACACTATTTTGATCAAGTTATTGAAATTAATTTATCTGAATTAGGACCATTATTAAACGGACCTTTTACACCAGATTTATCTACAGAAGTTGGATCTGCAATGACCGAGAAAGCGAAAGCTAATGATTGGCCTATAAATGTTGAATGGGGACTAATAGGGTCTTGTACCAATTCGTCTTATGAAGATTTATCAAGAGCATCTTCTATTGCGCAACAAGCTTTAGATAAAGGTTTAAAAATGAAATCAGAATTAGGAATTAATCCGGGTTCTGAACAAGTACGCTTCACAGCAGCACGTGATGGTATACTTGGTATTTTCGAAAAATTAGATGCTAAAATATTTACTAATGCTTGTGGCCCATGCATTGGGCAATGGGCAAGATATAGCGATCCTAAAAACGCACCAAAAAATAGTATAGTCCATTCATTTAATAGAAACTTTGCTAAACGTGCCGATGGAAATCCAAACACGCATGCTTTTGTGGCATCACCAGAATTAACGGCTGCAATTGCAGTTGCTGGTCGTTTAGATTTTAATCCATTAACAGATAAGTTAATTAATGAAAACGGCGAAGAAGTGATGTTTGAGGAGCCAACAGGATGGGAATTACCACCAAAAGGTTTTGCTGTTGATGATAATGGCTATTTAGCTCCAGAAGCAGATGGTAGCCACATTCAAGTTTCGGTAAAAGATGATTCAGAGCGTTTACAATTATTAACACCATTTCAACCTATTGGAAATTCAATTACAGGAGCTAAACTTTTAATAAAAGCCTTTGGTAAATGTACCACAGATCATATTTCTATGGCTGGCCCATGGTTGCGATTTAGAGGTCATTTAGATAACATTGCTAATAACACTTTAATTGGTGCTGTTAACGCATATAACAAAAAAACAAACTTTGTTAAAAACCAATTAACTGGTGATTATGGCGGCGTTCCAGATGTACAACGCGAGTATAAAAAAGCAGGTATAAAAACCATAGTAGTTGGAGATCATAACTACGGTGAAGGCTCTTCTCGCGAGCATGCTGCAATGCAACCAAGGCATTTAGGTGTTGCTGCGGTTATCGTAAAATCGTTTGCGCGTATTCATGAAACAAACCTTAAAAAACAAGGGATGCTAGGTTTAACGTTTGCTAACGAAAGCGATTACGATTTAATTCAAGAGAATGATACATTTAATTTTGTAGATTTAAACGCGTTTGCTCCAGGAAAACAATTAACGTTAGAGGCAGTTCATGAAGATGGATCTAAAGATTTAATCAAATTGAATCACACTTATAACGATGCGCAAATCGCATGGTATAACGAAGGTTCTGCACTTAACTTGATTAAGAAAGAAAACAACGCATAGTATAACCTGCGAGGTTTTCAAAACCTTGTAGGTTTATCTAAATATTAAAATCCAGCTTATTAGCTGGATTTTTTTGTGGCTCTAGTTTAAAAGAGTGTTGATATAGTACTTGAACGCTTGATATTTATGCTTTTGGATAATTTGTTTTGCGTTTCAATCATCCAAAGTCCTTTAAAAATAAATAGTTCCAAAGTCATACCAATGTTAAACTAGAGCCTTTTTTGTTTATAATAATGTCACTACAAGTGTCCCTAATTTATTTCGGGATGTATCGAGAAGTTGAGCGTTATCTGGATAGGGCGGACTTTTGGCAGTCGCTCCCTCCTGCGTCGGGGAGCTTCAACAAATGCCTCAAATGCTTTGCATTCACGATTTCATTAACTTAAAAATAATAACCAATGAGTAATCCTAACGCACTTTTTTGCTAGTTTTAGTATTAAGTCAAAAGTTGTTGTTCTGTTTTTGGAGAGGTTCGTTTAACGTGTTTGTGTATGATTTCATTGCATGCTTCAGCAACTAATTTAACAAATACAAACCGAATAGAACCCCGATAGATATCGGGACGCAATGATTTTCGTAAGTAGGCTAGAACCTAGCAATTAATTATACATGGCTGAGTGTAGTTTTTTATTTATTTTCCAATTTTACCATAATTTTTCAAGGTCTTTAACGCCCATAATGTATGTATGCCAGCCCATTCTAATTTTGTTCCTTCACTAATGCCATACCAAGTATCCCAACGTCCATCATCTTTCTGTCTATTGATTAGTTCTTTTAAGTCAGATTCAATAGTCTCTTTAGTAAATAAAGAATATAGAATGCTTTCGGAAGATGTTGCATAATTTAAACTATGCGGTTTTCCGTAAAGCCCCCAACCATCATCTGATTTATCTTTGCAAATAACTCCGTCAGTCAATATCCAATTCTTTAAATTGTTAATTGTTTTTTTAGTTTCATCTCGGCTTTTAGTATGCTTTAAAAACCTTAACCATCTTGGTACACATAAATAGCAAAAAACATGTTTATCTTTTATTCTCTCAAATTCACTCCAAACAAACTGTTCCGCTTTTTTCATCCAAGGAATATCAATCTCATATTTTTCCAAAATTCCAAGTAGTGGTGCAGTAGTGCTTAAAGCAGCCCATTCTTTAACTGTTTTAAAATGTTCTTCACAAGGATAAGTGCTTTTGGGTCTAAACATCCACGGAATTCCACCTTTTTCTGTTGTTATACTTTCAAAATAAGTCATAAAGTCATTTAGAATGATTTCTTTGGTCAGATAACCAACTTCATCGAGTGTTTCAAGTGCCATAATACTAAAAAGGGGTTGACTTTCTGGTGATGCTGTATCTGGTTCCATTCCGTGTCCAAAACCTCCGTCAGAATTTCGGTAGGCATAAACTGCATGAAAAACACCTTCGGTAGTTCCATTCTCAAAATGAAATTCAAACAAACGCCTTTCTATCATTCTCGCATTTGTCAAAATGAAGTCTTTTGCTTTAAAAAAGCCATCTTTTGATAGTTTCATTATCGAATGTAGTTTTTTAGTTCAGCTTTTTAGAATATATTTTAATACTATCTCCAAAGGCCGTATATCCTTTGGAATAATATTTCCATCCCTTTTTTTCATAAAATTCGTTCAATTCTGTTGAAAGATAAATAGTGTCAAATCCTCCTTTTCGTGATTCATCAATACTATGTTTTATCAATTCATTTGCTAAACCCCTATTACGATAACTTTCATCAATGAATAGACAAGCAAACCAAGGAAATAAGTCTTGCCTACTTATTAGGTCATTTATTAGTAAAGCATAGGAACCAATGATTTTGCCTTCATCAAGCATTAAATAAAATTTTGGTAAAGATTTATCATCATAAATTGAGTTTTCAATACAATCTTTATAAAAATAAAAATTCGAAGCATTTCCCCATTGTTTCCAGAAATATTCAATTCCTTTTTCTAACAGCTTACTATTTTTATTGATTAACTCTATATTCATTTTCTTAAATTACACACAATGCAAAGGTATAGTTCCGTTTCAATGAACTTTATCGATTGTTAAACGAAGTTAGCGAATTTTTCTATCAAAGTCAACCGATGAATTAAATTGAAATCACTAATATCCAACACTTTATTTTCAATTCAAATAAATCAAAATCGTATTTTTACAAAAACGTCAAAAATGAATTCAAGACAAGACCAATTAAAGGCATTTGATAGATTGTTAACCATAATGGACGAGTTGCGCGAGCAATGTCCGTGGGATAAAAAACAAACTATGGAAACTCTGCGTCATCTTACAATTGAGGAGACTTACGAATTGGGTGATGCTATCCTCGATAAGGACTTAAATGAAGTTAAAAAAGAACTTGGCGATGTACTATTGCACATTATCTTTTACTCAAAAATAGGAAGTGAAACCAAAGATTTTGATATTGCTGATGTTTGTAACAGTATTTGCGAAAAACTAATACACAGGCATCCTCATATTTATAGTGATGTTAAGGTAGAAAATGAAGAAGACGTAAAAAGGAATTGGGAAAATCTAAAACTTAAAGAAGGGAAAACAAGTGTTTTAGAAGGCGTACCAAAAAGTTTACCGGCTTTAGTAAAAGCTAATAGAATTCAAGAAAAAGTTGCAGGAGTAGGTTTTGATTGGGAAGAACCAAGTCAGGTTTGGGAAAAAGTAGAGGAGGAGTTAAACGAGTTTAAGGTTGAAGTGCAGTCTGGTAACCACGATAGAATGGAAAGTGAATTTGGCGATGTCATATTTTCTATGGTAAACTATGCACGCTTTTTAAACATCAATCCAGAGAATGCTTTAGAGCGTACCAATAAAAAATTCACCAAGCGTTTTCAATACTTAGAAAGTAAAGCTAAAAGTTTAAACAAACCACTAAAAGATATGACTTTAGCCGAAATGGATCTATATTGGGAAGAAGCAAAAAACATTTAGTACAAATCTTTAATCTTTTTAAGCTTAGCCTTAAAAAGGGCGAGAGAATCTTTATGTTTTTTAATATTGCTATGTACTTCTTTTACAAGGGGGTTATCCTCATCAACATTAGTGAAAAATTGTAAATTGTTTTCTAATTGATTGATTTGTCCTTTTACTTCATCAATTTTTTTGCGAATAAAAACACGTTCATTATCTAAATTTCTGGTATCATCCGAAGCATTCAGACTATCAAGTTTGTTTTCATACTTAATCATTTCCGATTCAGTTTTGTCAACTTTTAAATCTGTTAACAAGCCATCAATCGTCTTTTGAAATTTACCATCAATGTAGCGTTTATCACTAGGTACACGACCTAAGGTTTGCCATTGTTTAATTTGATCTTTTATAGCTTCAATCCCTTTTTCTTTATCTTTTGGTAATTTTAAATCTTTTAAGCTTTTTAAAAGTTCATTCTTTTTATTAAATGCCTCAACTTGTTCTTCGCTAGCAGCGTTTCTTTTGGCATGAATTCTATCAAAATATTGATTGCATGCCGCTTTAAAACGCTTCCAGATTTTATCACTGTCTTTTCTAGGAACATGACCAATTTTTTTCCAATCACCTTGAATTTTTTTCATTAAAGGTGTTACAGATTCAAAGTCTTCACTGTCTTTATTATCTTCAGCAATTTTTATTAAATCCTGTTTAAGCTGTAGATTTTTATATTGGTCTTTTTTTAGATTTTTATAAAAGGCATTCTTTTTTCTGTTGAATAACCTAACAGATTCTTTGAATTTCGACCAAGTTGCCTCATTAACTTTTATAGGTACTTTGCCTGCATTAAAGAAAGCTTCTCGAAGTGCTTCAACGTCTTTAATTTTATTTTGCAATGCACTATGAGAATTGTTTTCCTGAGCAGCAATTGCTTCAATTTTAGAAATAATCTCTAGTTTCTGTTCAAGATTTTTCTCGTAAACTTTATCTATTTCTTTGTAATAGACTTGGCGGTTATCATTAATTGTTTTTGTAGCCACTTTAAAACGTTCCCAAATACCTTCTCGGTGTTCTCTACCAACTGGACCAAGTTCTTCTTTCCACATTTTATGCAGTTCTTGCAATTCTCTAAAAGCACGCATGATATCATCATCTTTAGCTAACTCTTCAGCGCGTTCAATGATTAATAATTTTTTTTCTAGATTATGTTTAAAATCTAAATCGCGTAAATCTCTATTGATATGTAAAAAATCGTAGAATCGTTCTACGTGGTGGTGGTAACTATTCCATGCATTATTGTATTTGTCTCTTGGAATAGGCCCAGTGTTTCTCCAACGTTCTTGTAATTCTTTAAAGTGCTTATAGGTTGTATTAATATTTTCTTCAACATTAATTAAACCTTTTAGTTCTTCTATGATTTCAAGTTTATCGGCTAAATTTTGCTTTAAGTTTTTTTCTAAACTTTGATAATGCTCATTTACCTTTTTTCTATATTGCCTGTAAGCTTCTTTATATCTTTTTTGAACAGGTGAGGCGTAATAAAAATCTATTTCATTACCGCCATCATTTAGAAAATCCTCTTTCTTTTCATCAACTAAAGCTTGAAATTTTGTTTTAAATTCTGAGTTAATATGATCTACGTGAGATTTAATGGCTTGAACTTTTTCATTCTTTAAAAGCTTTTCTAACTCTATTGCTAAAGCTTCTAAAGACATGGTGTCATAAGCTTTTACCTCAATAGTATGTCTATCCTTATTGCCTTCATCTTCAGCGTCTTCAGCGTTTGATTCTTCTATCTCATTGATAACTTCATCGTGTTCTTCTACAGTTTCTGAGTTCTCAACTTTTTCGCTATGGATAGTTTTAACTGGTTCAGTCGATATATCAGTTGTATCCGCAGTATCACTAGGATTGACTTCAACATTTTCATCTTCTATAACTTGATCTGGTGCAGTAGATTCATCAATGACTTCTACATCACTAGATGTATCTTCTGTATTTTGATGGTCATTTAATGGAGCGGAGTTATCATTAGAATTTACTTCTTCAGTTCCGTTTACTTCTTGAGATTTGTTAATATCAGACATTTTAAAAAATGTTAAGGTTCGTCAAAATTACTTTCGACTTTAAAGATACTAACAACTAAAGTATTTACAAAGCACTATAAGATTTTAATCGAAAAGAATTCCTCAAGCTATGCTTAGAGGTTTCTGTTGAAATTGTCATTCCCGTGAAATCGAAGATTCATGAGTTCGTTAATTTAAAATAGTAAGCAACGAGTAAAACGGGAATCTAAATATGGAAGTTTTATTTTAGATTCCAGATAGACCAAGCTTTTTCTGCTTGAAACTCAAGCATACGTAATCCGTTAATCGTTGTTGCTTGATTTTTATTCCCTAGTTTTAAAAATTTAGTTTCCTCTGGGTTATATATTAAATCAAAAAGGATATGTTTTTCATGTATAGCATGGTACGGAATATTTGGACAATCTTCAATATTGGGAAATGTTCCTAAAGGCGTTGAGTTAATTATGATTTGATGGTTAGTAATATCATCTTCTGTTAATGTTTCATAAGAAAAACCGACGCCTTCGGATAATTTTCTAGAAACGTATTGATATGTTATGCCCATTTCATTTAGAGTATATGCAATGGCTTTACTAGCACCACCTGTACCCAAAATTAAAGCCTTTTTATGATACGACTTGATAAAAGGTTTTAATGTTTTTTTAAACCCATAACAATCTGTATTATAGCCTACTAACTTTCCTTTTTTTGTTATTTTTATAGTATTTACGGCTCCAATAGCTTTCGCTTTTTTATTAACTTTATCTAGAAACGGAATAACTTGCTCTTTATATGGAATGGTTACATTAAGACCTTTTAAACCTTTTGTGTTTTCTATTATAGATGGGAATAAATCGATGTTTTCAATATCGAAATTTTCATAAGAAGTATTATTAATATTTTCGTTTTCAAACTTTTTTTTGAAGTATGTTATTGAAAATGAATAAGATATATCTTTACCTAAAAGGCCCAGTTTGTTCATGTTACTTTTCTTGTTTTTTGTCCGTACCATTCTAAAGCTAAAACTAAAGCAATTCCTATAATAATGAAACCAACAGCATAATAGGTTTCAGTATTTAATTCTGGTCTAAAACGCTGATAATTCTCTATTATTTTTTCTCCTGTTGAATCTAATAGAAAACTGCCGTTATCGTTTATTTTATATATGGTGTTTTTCCAGGGCCATACTACACCTAATGACCCTATAATAAATCCTATAATTGCAGAAAGTGTAATACTTTTATAATGATTTAAAATATAACTTAATACATGAGAGAATGTAACTAAACCGGTTACAGATCCTAAAGTAAAAACTACTAAAACCTTCAGCATTCTTAGGCGTTCACTATTTTCAATAAAACTAAAATCTCCAATAAGGATTTCAGAAAACGTATCATATAAGGCATTTACAGAATCCACTAAAAGCAAGACGTAATTTCCTAAAATAATAAGGATGAAAGATCCAGAAAAACCGGGTAAAGTCATGCCAGAGACGCTAATGATTCCGCAGAAAAAAACAAACCACAAGTTATCATTTTCTTTTGCAGGATTTAAAAAACTAATGCTGACACCTAACAAAATTCCTATGGCTAGAGATGTGTAAGTTTTATAATTCCAATCTTTAAAGTCTTTGTTGATATAATAAATTGAGCCAATAATCATTCCGAAGAATACACTCCAAACATAAAGTTCATAATGCTTTATTAAATAATCTAAAACTTTTGAAACACTAAAATAACTAATAATCATTCCCAGGAATAGCAAACCTAAAAAACGGCCATTTATGTATCTGTAAAAACTTTTAAATCGACCATTAAATAGTAATTTAAATGCTTTTTTATTTACTTTTCTAAGCGAATAAATAAACTCTTCATAAAACCCAGCCACAAAAGCCACAACCCCTCCAGAAACTCCAGGAACTTTATTTGCTGCACCCATACCTAATCCTTTTAAGATTAGAAAAATTTTATCTGTAAGTGTTCTGGTGCTTTCCATTACTATTTTTTAGAGCCTAGCCTTTCTAGAATTAAAATAGTTAAAAATCCTAAAATCATTAAAACTACAGCAAATAGAATTTGGTTTTCCCCATCAAAGGAAAAAGGTGATACACTTTCTTGTAGTAAAGGTGATTTTATACCTTTAGTGTCGGTATGCCATGTTAAGGTTTTTTTCCACGGCCAAACTTTATTTAATGACCCAAAAATGAAACCAGTTAATAAGGCTAATGTAATATTATGATAATGTTTAAAAAGCCATTTTAAAACATGGCTAAAGCTTAGTAAACCTATTACCGCTCCAGTTCCAAAAAGCACGATTTTTTTAATATCAATATCATGAATGGCATTACTAAGTGTCTTGTATGCTCCAAGAATGATAAGAATAAAAGAGCCAGAAATACCTGGTAATATCATGGCACAAATTGCAATAGCTCCAGCTAAAAATAGAAACCATGAACTATCATTGGTTCCTAATGAAGGCAATTTGCTTATGTAAAAGGCAATACCCGCACCAATAATTAAAGCTATTATGGAAACAAGATTCCATTTTGTAATTTGTTTTCCAACAAAATAGATACTGGCTACAATTAGACCAAAAAAGAACGACCAAATTAAAACGGGATGATGTTCAAGTAAATATTTGGCAAGCTTCATAAACGACACAAAGCTGATTAAAATACCAGAAAGAAGTGCTAATAAAAAATTGCCATTTACCTGTTGCCAAAAAGCTTTAATTCCTTTGCTAAAAAGTGTTTTAAAAAGCGATCCATTTACATTACTAATTGATGTTATCAGTTCTTCATAAATACCTGAAATGAAAGCGATTGTACCTCCAGAAACCCCAGGGACAGCATCTGCAGCACCCATGGCTAATCCTTTAAACGAAATGATTATGTAATCTTTAAGGCTTCTTTGCATATTTTAATCTAAAAATTCTCTGACACTTGGGTCGGGGTTTCCTATTCACCTCTCCCAAGGAGAGGTCAGAACTGCTTTTTTTGGCAGTTCTGGGTGAGGCAACAGAAATCCAAAGGTATACATTTGGTCACTAAAAAAAAATTAATCGAAGAATATGAAAAGCCTACTTGCAGATTTGTTTGAGTATATTTTTTACTAGTAATTCTTTTGAAACTTTAGGAAAAAGTTCTTCAATAATAAAGGCATAGTCTTCGTTGTGTTTTAAGCCGTTTTTGAGATAAAATGTAGCCTTATCATGTTCTTTTAATATAAAATATGACCCAGCTAGACGATACTCTAATTCAGCAGTTTCAGGATAAAAATCAAGAGCTTGCTCAAAGTTAAAAATAGCGGCTTCAGGTTCTCCTAATTTAATTAATAAATCACCGCGTGCTAACCAAGTATTTAATTCATAATTACCTAGTTCTAAAGTTTTTTTGTATCCACGTTCAGCTTCTTCATAAAACTTTAATCGTTGGTTAATTTGAGCATATAATTTCCAATAAATAACATTTTCTGAATCTATGTTTATTGCTTTATTTATAAAGAAAAGGGCCTTTTGATAGTTCCCTTTTTTATTATAGAACTTTGTAATAGCAATCCAGCCTTTGTCTAATAAAGGATCTTCATGAACCGTTCTGTCGTAGTACTGAATCGCTAAATCTTCATTTCCTAATTTTTCGTGACAATTGCCAATACGTAATAATGCAAAAGAAGTTGGTTCGTCTAATTTTAAGGTAATGGTATAGTTTTCGATGGCATCTTTATAACGCTTAAGTTTTTCTAATACTTTACCACGTTCAAGATATGCTCCAACAAAGGTGTCATCAGATATGATAGCAAAATCATAAGATGTTAATGCTTTATTATAATCTTTTAATGTGAAATATTGTTTACCTAATTGATGCCATGCTACTTCGCAGTATGGGCTTTTATCTAAAAATAGATTTAAATAAGATATAGCATCTTCATTTTGATTTAAAAACTCAAAGCAATAGATAATATTATAGAGTGCTGAATAATCATTCATATCTGCCTCTAAACATTTCATGAAGTAAGTTTTAGCATCTTCATACTTATCTAGAAATAAATATTCCATACCGATAAGTGAATATAAATCTACAACATCATCAGTAAGTTCTAAAGCTTGTTTAAGTACTTTTATAGCTTGCTCATGATTATCCTTTTTCGAAAAAACATTAGCCTTCTGAATGTATATTTCTTCATTCATTGGGTCAATACCATATAATTCATTCAAAAGCTTATCAGCTTCAAAAAGTTTATCTTCAAAGACATATATCTCAACTTTAAAAAGTTTTAAATTAATAGAAGTTGGGTGCTGATCTAAGCCTAATTTAATCGCTTTTTTAGCTAAAGCTATTTTACCTTGGTTCAGGTAATGGTGAATGATGTTTTCAAATTCTTCAGAATCAAAGAACAAAACATGATTAGTTTTTAACATCGATTCAAACTTGGTAAGAGGCAAATTGTGGTTGTCATTATGACTAAACTCCATAAGCACATTTGTAAGTTTCTACTTGAATAAATTTAAGCTTCTATTTGCTTTTCTATTGAAGATTAAACAAATGTTTTTAACAAAGTAATCAACACATGTAGTATTTGTATAGGATAAAGATGCTCCTTTATTGATTATCAGTGATTTGAATGGGTGTTATTTAAGATGTATTTCGTCTAAAACTTCAATAATTATTTGACATCCATTGATGATTTCGCTATTTGAGATGGTTAAAGGCGGTGTTATCCTTACTGCTTTAGGTTCAAAAAGTAACCAAAAAAGTATTAAACCGCGGTTTTGGCATTTAAGAATTAAAGAATTTGTTATAATTTCAGAGGGCGTTACAATAGCTAGCATAAGTCCAATACCTCTTATTTCAGAAATTAAAGGGTGTACTAAAAGGGTTCTAAAAAGTTTTTCCTTTTCTAGAGCGTTTTGCATCAAATTACTTTCGGTAATTTCTTTTAGAGTAGCTAATGCTGAAGCAGCAATAACTGGGTGACCTCCAAAGGTTGTTATATGAGCTAGTTTAGGATTATCTTGAAGTAAATTCATTAATTTACTAGATGCCGTAAAAGCACCAATAGGCATACCACCTCCTAAACCTTTACCCGTAACTAAAATATCTGGTATGCAGTTGTAGTTTTCAAACCCAAAAAGTTTACCAGTACGTCCTATACCTGGCTGAATTTCATCTAAAATTAAAAGTGCTCCAACCTTATTGCATTGTTTTTGAACTTTTTCTAAATAGCCATCCTTCGGCTCGATAAAACCAGCACCCCCTTGTATGGTTTCTAATATAACACAAGCTGTTTTAGTTGTTATTTGTTCAAAATCTTCTTCACTATTAAAGTTTATAAATTTCACATCTGGCAAAAGTGGTCTGAATGCTTGTTTGCGGTATTCATAACCCATAACACTTAAAGCCCCCATAGTGCTTCCATGATATGCTTTGTTGGCTGCAATAATTTCACTTCGTCCAGTTGCTCTTTTAGCTAATTTTAATGCACCTTCAATAGCTTCTGTTCCAGAATTAGTTAAATATGTTTTTTCTAATGATTCGGGTAATTGTTTGGCTAATAGCTTTGTAAGTTCAACAGCTGGTTTTTGAATATATTCACCATATACCATAACATGCATGTAGCTATCAAGCTGAGTTTTTATGGCATTTATAACTTTTGGATGATTGTGCCCTAAAGGGCAAGCCGAAACTCCTGCAACAAAATCTAAATATTTTTTGTTATTGGTATCATAGATGTAAGAGCCTTTGGCATGTGAAATCTCCATAGCCAATGGATGTGGTGTTGTTTGAGCTTGGTATTTAAAAAAATCAGCCTTCATTGACAACTATTCTTTTGAAACTGGTTTTTTTTGAGTGAATTTTGTTGGCACTTTTTTAATTAGTGTTTTGTTTTTAGAAACACCTTTTGCTTTATATGTGCTTTTTGGTATATTTCTTGAAGCTTTCGAAATTGTATCTTTATTAGTTTCTTCCTTTTCTTCAGCTTTTTTAATTCTTTTAATCAAAGTCTCATCTACAAAATCTTCTTGTGGAATATAATCATCCAAACCTTTAATTATTGGTAATTCTAAAGGCGGATCATCTTTAAACAAATCTTCAACACATCGCGGTCGCTCTTCTTCCCGCCAATCAAAACCTTTAAGTATTCTCTCTTTTTCTGGAAATTTAGATTCAGGATATAAATTTCCATCAATTTGATTATATCTCGTATATTCATCAATATCGCCATCAGCAAATAAAATAGTGATACTACCAGATTTTGACTTATCTATACCTATAAGTTCTTGTTTATCATTTCTGGCATAGAAAATAGATTGTGCATTTTTTGTGACATCAACTTGTTTTAATCGATTTTCTTCATCAAATAATCCAACTAATCGTTTACCAGAAATCTGATTGTAACCATTTTTACTTATCGTGTCTTTACTTATGATAAAGGCATTCTCGAAAACAAGGAGCGAGTCTATTTTTTCTGTTTCTTTATTGGATAGCAAATGAATGGTATCGCCTGTCATTTGATTTTCTAAATTCCAAAGAATGGGTTTTCGTTTAACAGAAAACTTATCTCCAGAAGATAATGTAGGGATATTTAATAGTTTAGTGATGCCTGTTTTTTGATCAGAATGAATAGAGTCTGATTTTCCGCTTAAATCTGTTTTAAAAATTTTCGCATTGTAAAACGCTCTAATAATACGGTTATCTGGTTTTCCAGTAACCATAATCTTATCGGCATGTATATAAACAGAATCTTGTTCTTGAACGGTTATGGCTAAAGCGTGTTTGGTTATAAATAAAGAGTCTTTTTCCTTAAACACTTCAGCGTAATGACCTTTTACAATACTTTTATTTATAGTGTCTGTTACGGTTATATTATTTGTTGCTGAGGCAAAACTTCTATTGTTATCAAAGTATAAACTGTCTCCCTCAATAATTCTATTGTCGTAATCTATTCTTGCTTTTTTAAGTGCATAACCAACTTTGTTTTCAGTATCATAAAACCCTTTTTCGCAATAGGTTTTGCTCGTTGGAGTTGTTATCGTTGATGGTCCAAATAAATACGCATATCCTGTATCTGAATAAAAATCGAAATAGTCAGAATTTATAGTTGTACTATCGTTAACCAGAACAACATATTCTACAAATTGGTATTTTTTTTGATCCATGTAGTATCTGCCAATTTTACTTGTAATAGTTCCAGATGAATCTTTTACAACAGTACCACCACTTTTATAAAACGCTTGTTCTTTGGCTCGGTCAAAGTATAAGGTGTCAGAAGAAATAGTAGAATTTGGATCTTTCATGACTACATCACCACTTGCAAAAGCAAATTCAGTAATGCCGCTATATTCAATGTATTTTGAAGTCATATTTATAGTGTCACCTTGTTTTAAGATGACGTTCCCATAAGCTTCAATAAAATTTTCTTTACTATAATGTATGGCTTTGTCGCACCACAAGTTTGTGCCACTATGTTCAATATGAACTTGTTCAGCATCATCTCGTGTTAAAATTTTTGCTCCGGGGTAATTCTCCTCATCAATAGTTAATTTACCAGCATATATAATTTGAATTTTCTTGCTTGATTGCGCATGTAAGTCAATAGTTGATACAAAACCAATTAACAGAATAAAAAAAATAGCTTGTAGTTTGTTCAAAATGTAAAACGTTTGTCGCAAAAATAACGATTAATATGATGAGTTCAGTGTATAATTGTTTTGAAACAAAAGAGGCAATCTGAAAAGTTTTTCGAGTTGTCAGTTTGAGCGCAGTCGAAAACGTTATAATCTTGATTTCCAATGCATTTCGACTGCGCTCAATGTGACAATTTACTCCAAAATTGACTTTTCAGACAGCCTCTTATTATTCTTTGAAATTCAAGAAAATCAATTATTTCTAAAAATAGTCTGTTTTCTATCTGGTCCAACAGATACTATGGTTATAGGGATTTCTAATGCTGCCTCTAAAAACTCAATATATTCAATTAATGTTTTTGGCAATTGTGAAACTTCAGACATTCCTGTTAAGTCTTCGTTCCATCCACTAAAAGCGGTGTAAATTGGTTCAACATTTTCAGGTTCGATATTGTATGGTAAGTGAGAAATAACGTCACCTTTATATTTATAAGCAGTACAAACTTTCAAGGTTTTGAAACCAGAAAGTACATCGCCTTTCATCATCATAAGCTGGGTAACACCATTTACTTGACATGCATATTTTAAAGCAACTAAATCTAACCAACCGCAACGTCTTGGACGCCCAGTAGTAGCACCAAATTCGTTACCAACTTTAGCCATAGTTTTTCCATCTTCATCAAATAACTCAGTAGGGAATGGGCCAGAGCCAACTCGTGTTGTGTAAGCTTTGAAAATACCAAATACATCTCCAATTTGATTTGGCGCAACACCTAAACCAGTGCAAGCACCAGCTGCTGTTGTATTGCTAGATGTTACATAAGGATAAGTTCCAAAATCAATATCTAATAAAGAACCTTGAGCACCTTCGGCTAAGATAGTTTGTCCAGATTTCTGAGCTTGGTAAATATATTCTTCCGAATCAATAAATTTTAAAGATTTTAAAACCTTTACAGCTTTAAAGAATTCGTCTTCTAATTCTTTTAAATCATATTCAATTTCTACATTATAGAAAGCAATCATAGACTCATGTTTGTCTGCTAGAGCTCTATATTTTTCTTTCCAATCACTCAATTCTAAATCACCTACACGAATACCATTTCTTCCGGTTTTATCCATGTATGTTGGTCCAATTCCTTTTAGGGTAGAACCAATTTTCGCTTTGCCTTTTGAAGCTTCACTAGCAGCATCAAGCAATCTGTGAGTTGGTAATATAATATGTGCTTTTCTAGAAATCATTAAAGATTTTCTATAATCCACATTTTGTTCTTCTAATTTATCAAGTTCGCCTTTAAAAATTACTGGGTCAATTACAACACCGTTGCCTACTAAATTAGTAGCATCATCATGAAAAATTCCTGATGGAATCGTGTGTAATACATGTTTTCTTCCGTTAAAAACTAAGGTATGTCCTGCATTTGGACCGCCTTGAAAACGCGCTATAATATTGTAGTTTGAAGTTAGTACGTCAACAATTTTCCCTTTGCCTTCGTCTCCCCATTGTAGTCCTAGTAGTAAATCTACTGCCATTGTAAAAAATTAGTTATTAGTTGTTGATTTTCTATTTCCGTAAAAATAGAGTGAGTGGTTATTTATTTCAATATCGAAAACTTCTTCGATGGTTTTTTTTATAGATTGAATTCTAGGGTCACAAAACTCAATAACTTCTCCTGTATCAGTAAGAATAACGTGATCGTGCTGTCTGTCAAAATATGATTTCTCATAGTGCGCTTGATTTTTTCCAAATTGGTGTTTTCTAACCAATTTACATTCTAGAAGTAATTCTATGGTGTTATACAGTGTGGCACGAGATACACGGTACTTTTTGTTTTTCATATTAAGATATAGGGATTCTATATCAAAATGTTCTGTGTTATTATAAATTTCTTGAAGTATAGCATAACGTTCGGGTGTTTTGCGGTGCCCGTTGCTTTCTAAAAAGCTTGTGAATACGCTTTTAACAATTTCTTGATTTTTTGAATCTGCCTTTCCGTCCATAATTGCGTCGCAAATTTACACTTTTTATATCAAAAGGATATATAAAACAGGTTAAAATAATCAGGGCAAACACATTAAAATCAATTACCCTATTTTTAGCCACGAATACACTAATTAGAACTAATAAAAGAGTTTAACTCATTTAAAATTTGTTGATGAATGTCCAAAAATGATCATACGAATAGAAAAATCTAAAGATTTTTCAAGTATTAGTGAATATTAGTGACATTCGTGGCTTAATATTTTTAATGCGATTTGCCTTGTTTAAAATAATTTATAATATTTTTTTTCTGTATTTAGGTGAAAATTACATTAATAATTAGTAGTGTCCGATTAAAGAATCAAGACCGCTTCGCTGTTAGAACCAAGAACAAAGACTTGATTGTAACTAATTGATAAACAGTAATTTTTAAATTCATAACTTTCTAAAAAATAAAATTTTTCAGTAATCGCAAAAAGCAAGCCCCTCTTTTTTATAAGCCCTGAAAACTTAGGGTTCGCAAAGGTTTTCTTTAAGCGAAATATTTTTAGTCGGACAACAATGATTAATAATAGAACTTATTACGAAAATTTTTAACGACAAGACAGGGAAAAAGAAATGAATTATTAGACTGCTTTATGTGTCTTTTTGGTATTAGACTCTTCTTACCTTATCAATACCATTAATTTTTTTAAGTTTTTCTAAAAGCTTTTTTATAATGGTATTATTCTTAACGATAACATTAATCTTACCAGAAAAAAGTCCATCGTTACTTTCAAAACTTATACTTTTCATATTTACAAGCATGTTTTCTGAAATAATGTTGGTAATATCGTTTACTAAACCAATATGGTCTATTCCTGTAATTTCAATTTTTACCAAAAACTCTTGTTGCGTAGAATCTATCCATTTTGCAGGCATGATTCTGTAGGCATAATTAGATTGTAAACTCACCGCATTAGGACAATTTTTTTTATGAACTTTAATGCCTTCATTTACCGTTAAAAAACCAAATACTTTATCTCCAGGGATAGGGTTACAGCAGTTGGCTAGTTTGTAATCTAATTTTTCTTCTTCTTTATTAAAAACAAGAGAATCATATTTTAAAGTAACTTCTTGTTTTTCTATTTCTTCTTTTTTTAATGAAGGTTTTCTAGAAATTTTATTTTTAATAAAACTCATTAAAGCATTACTTCTTGAGGAAGCATAGTCTTTTAACATCCTGTTATCAATAGTGCCAAGACCAATTCTATAAAATAAATCAAGACTTGTTTTAAGCTTGAAATAATTAACCATTTCGTTTATGGTATTTTCATCAAGTATAATTTTTAGTTGTTTTAATTTACGACGAAGAATTTCTTTTCCATCTTCTCCAATACTTTTTTTGCCTTCTTTTAATGCCGATTTTATTTTACTTCTTGCTCGTGCTGTTGTGGTATAGTCAAGCCAGTTTGGATTAGGTTTAACGTTTTCAGCAGTAATAATATCCACCTGATCACCACTCTTAAGCTCATGGCTTAAAGGTTCAAGTTTGCCGTTTACCTTGGCGCCACGCGTTTTTAAACCAACTTCGGTGTGAATACTGAAAGCAAAATCAAGGGCTGTTGCTCCTTTAGGCAGCGATTTTAAATCTCCACCAGGCGTAAAAACAAATATTTCTTTTGAGTATAAGTTTAACTTAAATTCTTCAACAAAATCAACCGCATCCATATCTGAACTTTCAAGAGCATCTTGAAGTCTGTTAATCCAACTTTCTAAGTTATCTTCTTTCTCATTTACTTGTTTGTACTTGTAGTGTGCTGCATATCCTTTTTCTGCAATTTCATGCATCTTTTCACTTCGTATTTGAACTTCAACCCATCTGCCTTTAGGGCCCATTACCGTAATATGTAAAGCTTCATAACCGGTGGATTTTGGAGAGGATATCCAATCACGTAATCGAATTGGGTTTGGTCTAAAATGATCTGTTACAATTGAATAAATTTTCCAAGCTATAAATTTTTCATTTTGAGGGTCTGAATCGCATTTGTAAATAATGCGAATAGCAAACTTATCGTAAACTTCATCAAAAGAAACCCCTTGATTTATCATTTTTTTACGAATCGAAAAGATAGATTTTGGTCTTCCTTTTATAGTGTATCTAAGATTTTCTTTGTCGAGTGAGTTTTTTATAACTTCACTAAATTGGGCAATATAATTATCTTGTTCTTCTTTGCTTTCCTTTATCTTGTCAAAAATATCCTTGTAAACATCAGGTTCAGTGTATTTTAAACCTAAATCTTCAAGTTCAGTTTTTATATTGTAAAGCCCAATTCTATGTGCTAAAGGCGCGTAAATATATAAAGTCTCAGATGCGATTTTAATTTGCTTATCAGGGCGCATGGAGTCCATGGTTTGCATATTGTGGAGTCTGTCTGCGATTTTGATAATAATAACTCTTACATCATCATTAAGTGTTAAAAGCATTTTACGAAAGTTCTCTGCTTGTAGAGATACATCCATATCTTTTTCTTTACTTAAGGATGATATTTTTGTTAGCCCATCAACAATAGTTGCAATGGTTTTTCCGAAGCGTTTTTCAATATCGTTTATTTTATAATCAGGGCTATCTTCAACCACATCATGAAGTAGAGCAGCGGCAATAGAGGTAGCATCTAAACCAATCTCTTGAGCCACAATTTTAGCCACAGCTAATGGGTGGAAAATATAAGCTTCTCCAGATTTTCTGCGCTGGTCTTTGTGACCTTCTAGCGCCACTTCAAAAGCGCTACGAATTAGTTTCTTGTCTTCTTTTGAAAGCGTGGTATAACTTACCTTAAGTAACTCTTTGTAGGCTTTAGTAATGGCGGCATTTTCTTTTTCAATAGCTTCCTCTGTCATAGATTAAAAGTAACATAAAGAATATTAACAGCCAACCCGAAATTTATTTTTTTTAACTAAATTTTTGAGTTATGAGATTTTAAAAAATGTACTAATTTTGAGATCGCTTTTCCTCGATGCCCAATTTCATTTTTTAAACTTAAATCCATTTCGGCAAAAGTCATATCGTAATCTTTTGGTTGAAAAATAGGATCGTAACCAAAACCTTTTTTTCCATGTTTAGTTTTAGTAATGCTCCCGTTGCAAATTCCATGGAACGTTTCAAGATGGTTGTTTAAGTGAAGGGCAACTACCGTTGTGAAATGAGCGTCTCGGTTTTCGGCGTTAGCCAATTCATCTAATAGTTTATTCATATTATCTTGAGCATCTCGTTGTATTCCAGCATAACGTGCAGAATAGACACCAGGAGCATCGTTTAGTGCTTCAACCATGAGACCTGTGTCGTCTGCAAAACAATCGTAACCATAATGTTCTTTTATGTATTCTGCTTTTTGAATAGCGTTTCCTTCTATGGTGTTTTGTGTTTCAGGAATGTCTTCAAAACAACCAATATCTTTTAAACTCAGTAGTTTAATGTTAGCTGGAATTAAAGCTTGAACTTCTTTTAGTTTATTTAGGTTGTTGGTGGCGAAAACAAGTTGCATTTTAGTTGATTTATAAGTTTTCAAAAGTAAGTTAATATTGTTTTGAAGAAAAATTATAGTTCCTTCATTTTATTTATTTAGTGTCTGGACGGAAACAGACGATTTTTATAATTTGAATTATTTTTGATGTCATTTTTGTTGTAACTATTCAGCAGTTATAGGTAAAAAAGGCTTTTGTTGAAAAGCCTTTTTTAG
>NZ_CAXBLF010000043.1:0-29409 GCF_963976535.1 uncultured Algibacter sp.
GTGACCGCGAAGGGATTCGAACCCCCAACCCTCAGAGCCGAAATCTGATATTCTATCCAGTTGAACTACGCAGCCTTTTTTTAGTATTCAGTATTCAGTATTCAGTATTCAGTATTCAGTATTCAGTATTCAGTATTCAAAACTAATTTTTTGAATTTAAAATATTGGGTAACATAATAATATTTGTTAAGCTAATTTTGCTTTTACTATACTAGAAATGGTCTTTCCATCTGCTTGTCCTGCTAATTCCTTGCTCACCATACCCATAACTTTACCCATGTCTTTCATGCCCTCTGCTCCTATTTGATCTATAGTTGCAACAACAACTTTTTCAATTTCTTCATCAGTTAGCGCTTCAGGTAAAAACTGGCTAATAACTTCTGCTTCGTCTATTTCAGGTAATGCTAAGTCTTTCCTGTCTTGTTCTAAATAAATTGCAGCACTGTCTTTACGTTGCTTGACTAACTTTTGAAGTATTTTAAGCTCTTGTTCTTCTGTTAAATCTTCTTTTGCTCCACTTTCTGTTTGCGCTAATAGAATAGCTGATTTTACAGCCCGTAATGCCGTTAAAGCTATTTGATCTTTAGACTTCATAGCTTCTTTTAAAGCCGTCATAATATCTTGTTGTAAACTCATAATATATTGTTTAAAAGAAATGCGAAGATAAAAAAAAGTTAGATGCTTGAAGCTAGAAGCATGAAGAAAAAGAAGAAGTAATAAAAAAGATTCCCTCCTTCGAGGGAATAAAAAAATATATTTAAAGAAAAACCCAAAAAGTTGAGGGAACTTTTCGGGTCATTAAATAACACACTAGGTTAAATTCGAATAAATCAGTCTACGTTATCGTGTAAAAATGAATTATTGCTTCTTAACTGGATATCGTCGTTATCATCTAAACCAATACTTGTTCTTGACATATCCGTTTCTGATGAGTGTTTAGCTTCATTTAAATTTACACCTTGACGTCTGTAAGCTGGTACTTTTTCTATATCATCAATTTTAGCGCTATTAAATTTATAATTAAAGTCTTTCATTTTGCGTCTACGTTCCTCAGCACGTTCTTTTAATAATTCAGAAATAGGACTATTCATAGGATCTATTTCCTCAGCAACTTCTTCATCAAAAACAGATTCTTTAATAATCTTCTTTTCAAAAACAACTTCTTCATCAACTTCTTCTAAAACTTCATTTGACACTTGTTGAGTTTGGTTTATTGAAGATTCTACTTCAACATAATCATCTAAAGCATAGCGAATATCGCCTTCTTCATTGGTCTCGTTAACTGTTATTAACTCAACATAATCATTTACTGCAATATCTTTAATATCATCAGTTAAATCATAAGAAACTACATCTTCTTTTTGTTCATTTATGTCTTCACTTGATGCTGATAATGGCAAATCGAAAGTTAATGTGATTTGTTGCTCTTCTTCAATGTAATCTGAAATCACTTCAATATCCTGAACATCTTCTATATCAGTAACCATTCTAGTAACTGGCTTGATTATAAAATCTTCATCTTCTTCAAGATTAGCAATGTTCGCCCTTACCTCATCATAAACCACATTAATATTCTTAATGATTTCTGATGTAGATATTAATTCTAAATCGCTATATGACTCTTTAACTTCTTCTTTTTTAGAAAAAATCATGTCTTCCTCAGTTTCTAAATCTAAAGTATGACGAACAACTGGTGCTTCCTTCTTTTCTTCCAATACAATAATTGGTTCAATAACAACAGGTTCTTTTTCTATTGAATCTAAATCTTGTTCTTCACTTAATGAGTGTACAACTTTTTTAGTTTCAGTGTTAGTAATTTCATCTTGTTGTTCAATATTAAACCCAGTAGCAATAATGGTGACTGCAATAGATTCTTCTAACGATTCATCTTCACCAACACCCATAATAATGTTAGCACCGTGACCTGCTTCATTTTGAATATGATCATTAATCTCTCCTATTTCATCAATAGTTATTTCTTGTGCACCAGAAACGATTAGCAGCAATACGTTCTTAGCTCCGGTTATTTTGTTGTCATTTAACAAAGGTGAATCAAGCGCCTTACGAATAGCGTCTTGCGCACGGTTTTGACCTGATGCTAATGCAGATCCCATAATAGCAGTTCCACTATTACTTAATACGGTTTTAGCATCACGTAAATCGATATTTTGTGTGTAATGGTGTGTAATAACTTCAGCTATACCACGAGCAGCGGTAGATAGCACTTCATCAGCTTTAGAGAATCCTGCTTTAAAACCAAGATTGCCATAAACTTCACGAAGTTTGTTATTATTAATTACTATTAAAGAATCCACTACATTTCTTAATTTTTCAATTCCTTTTTGAGATTGCTCAATACGCATTCTACCTTCAAATTGAAAAGGCATAGTAACAATTCCAACTGTTAAAATGTCTAAATCTTTTGCCATTTTAGCAATAATTGGTGCAGCTCCCGTTCCTGTTCCGCCTCCCATTCCTGCAGTAATAAATACCATTTTGGTATTAGAGTCTAGCATTTGAGAAATATCATCAAAACTCTCAACCGCAGATTGCTCGCCAATATCCGGATTTGCACCTGCTCCTAAACCTTCAGTTAAATTAAGACCTAGTTGAATCTTGTTTGGAACTCCGCTATTTTGAAGCGCTTGTGCATCCGTATTACAGATATAAAAATCTACACCTTTAATACCTTGTTGGAACATGTGGTTAATGGCATTACTACCACCGCCACCAACACCTATGACTTTAATGACATTGGATTGGTTTTTAGGTAAATCAAATGAAATGTTTGTTTCGAATTCTTTTTTGCTGCTCATAAAATTCTGTTTTTCTGGGGGTTTTGTACTTTATATTTTTAATTCAATGGATTATCTTTGCGCCATCTGGCAACTTCACTAAAAATGTCCACTGGACATTTTCTTTACGCTCGTTCCTACTCTGCGTTATCTAAAAAATCTTTCACGCGCTCTGTTAACTTATCTAGGAATGAGCGTCTCTCCTTAATAGGTTTTTCCTCAATGTCTTCTTCAACTGACGTTTCTATTTCATTTACAACTTGCTCTTGTTGCTCTATTTTATTTCGTTCTTGTCGTTTTAAACCATCTAATACTAATCCAACTGCTGTTGCGTATAATGGACTTGTTACATCATCATCACTATCGCCAGCTAAATGCTCGTTAGGATATCCTATTCTGGTATCCATTCCTGTTATATATTCAACTAACTGCTTTAAATGTTTTAGTTGGCTACCGCCTCCTGTTAAAACAATACCTGCAATTAGTTTTTTCTTTTGCTCTTCGTGTCCGTAGTTTTTAATCTCCACATACACCTGCTCAACAATTTCTACAACGCGCGCATGAATAATTTTTGACAGATTTTTTAAAGTGATTTCCTTAGGATCTCTACCTCTTAAACCAGGAATAGATACTATTTCGTTATCTTTATTTTCACCTGGCCATGCTGAACCAAACTTGATTTTTAATAATTCAGCTTGCTTTTCAATAATAGAGCAACCTTCTTTTATATCTTCTGTAATGACGTTGCCTCCGAAAGGAATTACCGCTGTATGACGAATAATTCCATCTCTAAAAATGGCTAAATCTGTAGTTCCACCACCTATATCAATTAAGGCTACACCAGCTTCTTTTTCTTCTTGACTTAAAACAGCATTAGCTGATGCCAAAGGTTCAAGCGTTATACCTTCTAAGTTTAATCCTGAACTTTTCACGCAACGTCCTATATTTCTAATAGAAGATACTTGCCCAACAACGACATGGAAATTCGCTTCTAAACGACCGCCGTACATCCCTATTGGTTCTTTTATTTCTGCTTGACCGTCAACTTTATATTCTTGTGGTAATACATGAATAATTTCTTCACCAGGAAGCATCACCAATTTGTGAACTTGATTAATAAGTCTATCAATATCATCTTCATCAATAACCGTTTCAGAATTTGAACGTGTTATATAATCACTATGCTGTAAGCTGCGAATGTGCTGACCCGCAATACCAACGGTAACATCCTCAATCTTGATATCTGCAGCAACTTCAGCTTCTTGAGCCGCTTGCTGTATGGACTGGATGGTTTGCGTAATATTATTTACAACCCCACGATGCACACCTAAACTTTTAGATTTACCAATACCTAAAATTTCAACCTTGCCGTATTCGTTTTTACGCCCAATCATTGCCACAATCTTTGTGGTTCCTATGTCTAATCCTACTGCTAAATTAAGTTCCATAGCTTAAATTTTGGTACATATTACTTGATTTTCAAACTGTAAATTCACTTTACTATAATTATTAAGTGTATTATCTTTTTGATTTTTTTTATAAAATGCTTTTAGGTTGTTAATTTTTTTATTCAAAAATTTTTCATCACCTAATAACACTAAAAAACCACACTTTCTAAGCCTTAAATAAAGCTTCTTATTAATATCTTGATGAATCTCAAAAACATGTTTTTTCAAGAATTCATCATTCTTAATTTTACGTGCTATTTTAAAGACGTTTTTTAAATTATTTTTGTCAACATAACCAGTAACTAATGGTACTCTTGCTGAATAATTTTTTGACAACGGCATAAATAAACCTTCGTCGTCAATGTAATAAGACGCATTTGCACTTACTCTTGCAATAGGTGTTTTTTGTTCTATTTCGGCGTTAAGTGTACCGTTTACAGCGATATACACTTCAGCAGTTTTTATCATTGGATTAGATTTGAGGGCTTTTTCTAATTCATTCAAAACTAAAGTTTCTTTAGGCACGTTTTTAATACCTCCATAATTTTGTATTAACAATTTACTAACAGTCTCATTAGTTATAAAAAGATTGTTTTCTCCAATGAATTTCACATTGGGTTTAGATATGATTCTATTGGCATTTCTAGCAGAAGCAAATGCAAATAAAAAGACCACTACGCCTAACAAAACAACTAGTTTTATGTAATTCCAATTAACTCGCAATACTAAATTCTTTTTTAATATGTTTCACTTCTTCTCCTATATCACCAGCACCAATAGTTAAAATAACTTGAGCACTACTTTCATGTATTTTTAACAACAGTTCTTTTTTACTTACCAACTGTTTGTTTTTATTATTTATTTTATCTAGTAACCATTTTGAAGTCACACCTTCTATTGGTAACTCTCTAGCAGGATAAATATCTAATAAAATCAACTCATCAAATTGCGACAAACTCTTTGCGAAATCATCAACAAAATCTCGTGTTCTAGTATATAAATGTGGTTGAAAAATAGCTAGTACTTTTTTATTAGGATACATTTCTCTAACCGCTTGATGTACTGCATTAATCTCTTCTGGATGGTGTGCATAGTCATCAATAAACACAAAATTATCCGTTTTGATATGATAAGTAAATCTGCGTTTAACTCCTTTGTAAGATGCTAAAGCTTTGGCGAGCTGTTGGTGCGGGCAACCATATTCCACAGCCATCGCCAAGGCTATTAATGCATTCGACAAATTATGTCTACCAGGTAGGTTAAATTGTAAATTTTCAAGTACAGTTTTTGGTGTTTTCACATCAAAAACATAAACACCGTTTTCTATTTTTATATTTTGAATCGTGTAATCTGAATCGTCTTCAATACCATAAGTAATCCCTATTAATGGCAATCCGTTTCTAACAAATAATTTTCCATTAGGCTTTATGTTTTTCGAAAAGTCTACAAATGACTTTTTTAATTCTGAAGCATCACCATAAATATCTAAATGATCAGCATCCATTGAAGTAATACATGCTAAATCGGGTGATAATGTTAGGAATGAACGATCAAACTCATCAGCTTCAACTACTGAAACTTCTGTTCCATTTAAAATCAAATTAGAATTATAATTTTCACTAATACCTCCTAAAAAAGCAGTTAATGGCACATTACACACATTCATCAAATGCCCTAAAATACTTGTTGTTGTCGTTTTTCCATGAGTTCCAGCTACTGCTAAACAAAACGTGTTCGCAGTAATTAAACCTAAAGCTTGAGAGCGTTTTATAACATTAAAGTCATGGTTTTTAAAATAATTTAGCTCTTCATTACTTTTAGGAATAGCTGGCGTATAAACAACTAATGTTTTTTCAATATTTTGAAATACAGGTTTAATATTTTCAATAGCATCTTTGAAATGAACCTCAACACCTAAATCTTGCAAACCATCAGTAATTTCAGTTTGAGTTTTATCATATCCCGCTACATTTTTATCATTCGCATGAAAATAACGCGCCAAAGCACTCATGCCAATACCGCCAATGCCAATAAAATAGATGTTATCCCATCCCAAACCCTTCCCAAAGGGAAGGACTTTTTTAGTGTATGATATGCTAGTTTCTTTCTTATTCATTTTTTTAGTTTCTTCCCTTTGGGAAGACGGAAGATGGGATTAGAAGCTTTTCAACCTCGTCTGCTATGTCTTTTGTTGCATTTATTAATGCTAGTTTCTTTATATTAGCACCGAACTCTTTTTGTTTTTCTGGTGAAGCCACAAGCTGTGAAAACTTATTTTCAAAATCAGCATCTAAATCTTCTTCTTTAATTATAATTGCCGCATCTTGATTAACAATAGACATAGCATTTTTAGTTTGGTGATCTTCGGCAACATTTGGTGATGGAATAAAAATAACTGGTTTCCCTACAATACATAACTCTGAAACTGAACTTGCACCTGCCCGAGAAATTACTATATCTGCCGCTGCATAAGCAAAATCCATATTATTTAAAAACTCATATACCTGAACATTTTTTATGTTCCCATAAATTTTATATTGTTGGTAATACAACTTACCACATTGCCATATTATTTGAATATTCTGTGTATCAAAAAAATCTAATTCATTTTCGATTAGCTCATTAACCCTTCTAGCACCTAAACTTCCTCCAATAACTAAAAGCGTATACTTCCCGTGTTTTAAGTCAAAAAAGTTTTTAGCCTCGACCGTTTTAGTTTCAATATCTAACAACCCTTGACGTACTGGGTTACCTGTTTTAACAATTTTATCTTCGGGAAAAAATCGCTCTAAACCATCATAGGCAACACATATTTTTTTTGCTTTTTTTGATAATAGCTTATTTGTAATTCCAGGGTAAGAGTTTTGTTCTTGAATTAATGTTGGAATCTTATTTGAGGCGGCCACTTGTAATAATGGTCCGCTTGCAAAACCACCTGTACCAATAGCCACATTTGGTTTAAACGATTTTATGATTTTACGAGCATTCCAAAGACTACTAATTAATTTAAAAGGAAAACTTAAATTCTTCAAAGTTAGCTTACGTTGAATACCAGAAATCCATAAGCCTTTAATATTAAAACCTGCTTGGGGCACTTTTTCCATTTCCATTCTATCCTTAGCACCAACAAATAAAAACTCAGCGTCTGGAAAACGAGATTTTAACTCGTTTGCAATGGCGATTGCAGGATAGATATGACCTCCTGTTCCGCCTCCAGATAATATGATTTTCAATATTTTAGATTTACGATTTCCCATTTACGATTTACGATTACGCATTGTTTTAATAGACGCAACTACAATTGATAATAATTCATTTCCTTCTGCATGTAATCTTTTCATTTCTATATGCTCTTTATCACTTACCTCCAATAACAACTCTAAGAAATACATACTCTCATCTGCCTCCTCTTCAACAATTTTTAATTTATTTATAAAATCTGCTGTCGATTTTGCTCTACAAGCTGCTCTATAATTAGCTCCTACCGAGCTAGAACATCTAATCAATTGATTACAAAACGCATTATACTCTCTTGAAACAGGAAACTTAGTACAGAGATTCCAACAATCTGCCGCATATTTCTTAGTTCTATTTTTTAATATTTGTTTCATATCTCAATTCGTAATTCTAAAATCGTATATCGTGAATCAAATAGCTTCAGACAAAATTTCTAAAGGATTTTCTTCACTTATTTCTTTTTCTTTTATTTCTTCTCGTTTGGCACTAACACTTAATATGATTCCTATGGCTAAACAAGTCATCCAAATAGAGGTACCTCCACTACTTATTAGTGGTAAAGTTTGTCCTGTAACTGGAAATAATTCAACAGCTACAGCCATATTAATTATGGCTTGAAACACTATAGGAAGCCCAACACCTAAAACCAGAAGCTTTCCAAAAATGGTATCAGATTTTTGAGACACAATAACAATTCTAAAGAGTAACCACAGGTATAGAGTCATAATTACAACCCCGCCAATTAAACCATACTCTTCAATAATAATTGCAAAAATAAAATCTGATGATGATTGTGGTAAAAAATTCTTCTGCATACTTTTTCCTGGACCTACTCCTTTAATACCTCCTGTTGCAATAGCTATTTTTGCTTTTTCTATTTGATAATCAGCTTCAGTATCTTCAGGGTTTGAAAAGCTCTCAATTCTACCCATCCAAGTATCAATCCTATTTGGCATTGCATCAGGAAACGCCTTAGCCATCAATACGAATAAGGTTAAAATCAAAATTCCAGAACCTATAATCACAGCCAAATACCTTAATGGATATCCACCTAAAAAAACCAGCATTAATATCATTAAAAACATAATTGCTGCTGTTGAAAAATTAGCAGGAAGTATCAGTATCAGTACCAAAAAGACTGGTGCCCAAAGCGGTAAAATTGATGCTTTAAATGTTATAATTTCGTCCTTCATTTTCGACATATACCTTGCTATATACACCATTAAGACAACTGCTGCTAAAGTTGATGTTTGAAAAGACATACCAACAAAAGGAATCTGTATCCACCTACTAGCATTAGCTCCATCAATAGTTTTTCCTTGAAGAATGGTTAACCCTAACAATACCAAAACAACGGGAATCATAATTAATGATAACCCTTTGAAATATCTGTATGGTATTTTATGTACACCATAAATAATTGCAAAACCTAAAACCAAATGCACAAAATGTTTTACAAAAAACGTAAAAGTGCTACTGCCCGCACCTTTGTAAGCTAAGTTACTTGCTGCGCTATAAACAGGCAAAAACGATAGTATTGCTAATAGCGCTACAATTGCCCATATTAATCGATCTCCTTTTATGTTTTTAAATATCTGATTCATTGTGTTTTTAACACCTTTAACTTTTTACCCTTCCGAATTCAAACTCTTATTGGAGTTTGAATCCACCTTCCCTTTTTAAGGGAAGGAATTGTTAATTATTATACTTTTATCTTTCTATTAACACCTACACCGTTTTTGAAACCTTGTAGGAGAAAGTCTAGTCTATTTACCATAATAGTTTCTTCCCTATGGGAAGATTAAGATGGGCTTCATTACAGATTTCTTACAGCATCTTTAAATTGACGTCCTCGATCTTCATAATTTTCAAACAAATCAAAACTTGCACAAGCAGGAGACAACAACACATTATCGCCAGCCTCAGAAACCTTATAAGCAATTTTTACTGCTTCACTCATAAACTGCGTTTCAATTATAACATCAACCATATTTCCAAACGCGTTCATTAATTTTTCATTATCAACACCCAAACAAATAATAGCTTTTACCTTTTCATTTATAAACGGAAATAACTCTTCATAATTATTCCCCTTATCAACACCACCAACAATCCAGACCGTAGGTGCGTCCATGCTTTCTAAAGCATAATATGTTGCATTAACATTTGTTGCTTTTGAATCGTTTATGTATTGTACTTTGTTAATTTTCAATACATGTTCTAAACGATGCTCAACACCTTGAAAATTCTCTAAACTTTCTCTGATAGTTTGTTTTCTAATTTTTAATAAATGCGCCACAGTAGAAGCTGCCATTGCATTTTTAATGTTGTGCTTTCCTTCTAATGTAAGATTTGTTGTTGGCATAATTATTTGATTATTATTTATTGTTAGTCTAATGTTTTCTTTATCTAAATACGCACCGTTTTCAATAGGTTTTACTAATGAAAATGGCAATAATGTGGATTGAACTGGATTGTTTTTTAAATGATTAACAATGACTTCATCATCAGCATCATAAATCAAATAATCATCTTTTGTTTGATTCATGGCGATTCTGAATTTAGAATGGATATAATTTTCAAATTTGTAATCATACCTATCTAAATGGTCTGGTGTAATGTTTAGTAATACAGCAATATTTGGTTTAAAATTAATAATATCATCTAACTGAAAACTGCTTATTTCCAAAACATAATTTGAAAAACCTTCTTTTAAAACCTGTTTAGCAAAACTATCTCCAATGTTTCCAGCTAAACCCACATTTAATTCTTGTTTTAAAATGTGATGTGTTAAGGTTGCTGTGGTTGTTTTACCGTTACTTCCTGTTATTCCAATAATTGTAGCATCGGTATATTTTGCAGCAAATTCAATTTCAGAAACTATCGAAATATTTTTTTTACGAATTTGTTTTACCAAATCTACTTTATCAGGAATTCCAGGACTTTTCATAACGATATCCGCATTCAGAATTTTAGATTCAGTATGCGTTTCATCTTCCCATTCAATCTCATTATGTATAAGAACTTGTTTGTACTTTTCTTTTATTTTTCCTTTATCGGAAACAAAAACTTTGTATCCTTTCGCTTTTCCCAAAAGCGCTGCTCCGACCCCACTTTCTCCTCCGCCTAATATGACTAAAAGCCCCTTCCTAAATCCTTCCCCAGAAGGGAAGGACTTCTCACTGTTATGGGTATTCTTTTCGTTTTTCGTTTTCATTTCATAAGATTCCTGCCTTCGCAGGAATTTGTTACCGTATTTTTAATGTCACAATAGAAAGAATTGCCAGCAATATGCCTACAATCCAAAACCGCGTAACTATTTTACTCTCGTGATATCCTGATTTTTGGTAATGGTGATGCAATGGCGACATTTTAAAAATGCGACGCCCTTCTCCATATTTCTTTTTGGTATACTTAAACCAACTGACCTGCATAATCACCGATAAATTTTCTGCCACAAAAATGCCGCACAACACAGGTATTAACCATTCTTTACGAACTGCAATGGCTATAACAGCTATTATTCCACCTATAGTCAAACTACCTGTATCCCCCATAAACACTTGAGCAGGAAATGTATTATACCAAAGAAAACCAATCAATGCACCCACAAAAGCAGCTATATAAATTGTGATTTCTTCTACTCTTGGGATATACATGATATTGAGATACTCCGAGAAAATAATATTACCCGAAACCCAAGCAAAAATTCCTAAAGTAAGCACAATGATTGCCGAAGTTCCTGCAGCCAGACCATCAATGCCATCTGTTAAATTAGCACCATTTGAAACGCCTGTTACAATTACTATGGTAATAAGAATAAAAATCACCCACGCATATTTTTCTAGATCTGGATTAATCCATGTAATTAAATCCGCATATTCGAATTCATTTCCTTTTACAAACGGAATGGTCGTTTTAGTAGATTTTACTTCTTCTTTAAACAACTTTGAAGCTTCTATATCTGGATTCTGAGCTAAAAGCACGCGCTGTTCTTCTATGGGTAATTTTTCTTTCATCGTTACATCTTGATGAAAAAATAATGTTAAACCTACAATTAATCCCAATCCAACCTGTCCTAAAACTTTAAAGCGTCCTTTTAATCCATCTTTATCATTTTTGAATTTTTTGATATAGTCATCAATAAACCCGATGGTTCCCATCCAAAGGGTTGTTACTATTAGAAGGATGACATATATGTTCTCCAGTTTTGCCAATAACAATACAGGAATTAAAGTCGCTAAGATGATAATGATTCCGCCCATAGTCGGCGTACCTGCTTTTTCTTTTTGCCCATCGAGTCCAAGGTCTCTAACAGTTTCGCCTACTTGCTGCTTTAATAAAAATCGAATAATTCGTTTACCATATATAGTAGAAATTAACAGCGACAAAATCATAGCCAAAGCTGCTCTGAAGGTTAAAAACCCAAAAAGTGTGGCTCCAGGAAGTTGAAACTGTTTTTCTAAATATTCAAATAGGTAATATAACATCTGTTCTTTTTTGAGATTCTTCGACAAGTTTCACTTGCTACTTTCAATAAAAATATATTTTCATTTCAGTAATGCTCTGAATGACATTTATTTTTGTAATTGTTTTAAAAGTTCTTTTACTATTTTAAGGTCATCAAAATCAAAACGTTCTCCTTTAATTTCCTGATAGGCTTCATGCCCTTTTCCTGCTATTAAAATAATATCGTTTGGTTGTGCCATTTGGCAAGCTGCTTTAATAGCTTGCTTTCTATCTTCAATAGTTAATGTTTTTTTAAAATTTTGAGGGGCAACTCCTGCTTCAATGTCATTCAAAATATCTTCAGGTTTTTCACTCCGTGGATTATCACTTGTAAAAATCACTTTGGTACTTAAAGCCGAAGCGATATGTCCCATTTTAGGTCGTTTAGTTTTATCTCTATCTCCACCACAACCAACAACCGTAATAAGCTCTTCGTTTTTTGTGCGGATACTATTAATAGTTTCTAGTACATTTTTTAATGCGTCAGGTGTATGTGCATAATCAACTATTGCAGTGATTTTTTCACCTGAAATCACATACTGAAAACGTCCGCTCACACTTTCTAAATCACTTATCAACCGAAGTATTTCTACTTTTTCAAGTCCTAATAATTCCGCGGTAGCATAAATAGCTAAAACATTATAGGCGTTAAAATTTCCGATAAGTCTTGTCCAAACTTCACTTTCATTAACCTTTAATAACAACCCTCCAAATTGATTTTCTAAAATTTGAGTTTTATAATCTGCATATTGTTTTAAAGCGTAAGTGTATTTTTTAGCTTGGGTATTTTGTAGCATAACCGAGCCATTTTTATCATCGATATTTGAAAGTGCGAAAGCTTGACTTGGTAATTCATCAAAAAACTTCTTTTTAACATCCCTATATTCTGCAAATGTTTTATGATAATCTAAATGATCATGAGATAGGTTAGTGAAAATTCCACCTTCAAAATGCAAGCCTTCGGTTCTATATTGATGAATACCATGAGAACTCACCTCCATAAAACAAAACTCCACACCTTCAGCGTTCATTTCACTCAAGTATTTGTTGATTGTTAGAGAATCAGGAGTGGTATGTGTTGCTTTATATTCAATTTCATCAACCATAATTTTTACAGTTGAAAGTAACCCAACTTTATATCCTGCTTTTTTGAACAACTGATATAACAAACTTGTTACTGTTGTTTTACCATTTGTTCCTGTAACTCCAACAAGTCTTAAGTTTTCTGATGGATTTTCATAAAAATTTGAAGCTATAATAGCCAATGCTTTATTAGAATTATCTACTTCAACATAAGTAACACTATCGTCCAATTTTTTTGGTAAACTTTCGCAAACTACACTTGTCGCTCCGTTTTTTATAGCTGTATCAATGTAATCATGACCATCGGCCACCAAACCACGAATAGCAACAAATAAATGATTGTTTTCAACTTTCCTAGAATCAAAATTAACAGCATGTATATTTATGCTTGTATTACCAACCACAGCATTTAAAGTAACCTTATACAATATGTCTTTTAATGCTATCATGATGCTTTTAAAACTACAGTTTGATTATTTTTAAGTTTTGTGTTTTTATTTACCGACTGCCCTTTAATAACTCCTCTTCCATTCAATTTAACTCTAACATCGACCTGCATATTTTCTAATAAAGCCAATGCATCCATAGCTGGCATACCTACTAGATTTGGCATAATGGTTTTATATGTTTGAGCTGTTTTATAAAAGCTTTCATATTCATTTTCTACTGCTCCTATTTTAATTTCTAAAGATTCAATTTCATCTATTAGAGGTGTATCTGTATATATTTTTTGAGCCACTCTTTTAAATACTGGTCCTGATACATCTGCACCATAATAGCCAACACTTTTATCAGGCTCATGAATTACCACAATACATGAGTATCTTGGGTTTTCGGCAGGAAAATAGCCCGCAAAAGACGATATGTAGTTTAGTTTTTCTTTATCTCGATAATCTTTTTGACAGGTCCCTGTTTTACCAGCCATTGAAAAGTTTTCAGAATATAATCGATGCCCAGTCCCATGTTTCTTTTCAACCACATTCTTAAGTAATGTTTGTAACTTTGAAATGGTTTCTTTTGAACAAATTTGCTTATTAATAACCTCCCTTTCAAAAGGCTCAATAACCTTATCAAACGCTTTTACTTCTCTTAAAAATCTTGGTTTAACCATAACACCATCATTCGCCACAGCATTATAAAAGGTAAGGGTTTGTAATGGCGTAAATGAGACACCGTAACCGTAAGCCATCCATTGCAATGCAATACCACTCCAACGTCCATTTTTAATTCTTGGATCAGGAATAATTGGTTTTGGCTCACCTATTATTGGTAAATTCAAATCATTATTCAGATTCATATCATACAACCTATCAACAAACTTTTCAGGTTGCTTTCTATAAGCTTGGTCAATAGCTTTTACAATACCTGTATTTGAAGACACCTCGAATGCGTTGGATACAGATATTTTTCCATAACCACCATGTTTAGAATCGCGAACTTTTTTTCCGTAAAAGCTTAAAACTCCTTTTCCTGTATCTACTACATCACTCGTATCGACTAGCTTGTCTTCAAAAGCTGCAGCAAGTGACATAAGTTTAAACGTAGAACCCGATTCATGACTTTCGCCAACCGCATAATTTAAACGCTCATAATAGTGCCCGTTTTTATTTCTTCCTAAATTTGAAATTGCACGAATTTCACCTGTTTTAGTTTCCATAACTACAACACATCCATGGTCTGCTTTATATTTTTCTAATTGTGCTAGCAAAGCATGATGCGCTATATCTTGTATGTTTACATCAATTGTGGTGTAAACATCATAACCATCTTTAGGCTCGATTTCATTAGCATCACTTAAAGGTTTCCACTGCCCTTTTCCTATTTGTTGTTTTTTACGTTGCCCATCAACACCGCGCAAATACTTTATTCCGAAAGCGCCATCAATCCCTGGTCTAGTTACATTTCCTTTATCATCAATACGCTCATAACCAATGGTTCTTTGTGCAATGCCACCCATAGGATGCTCGCGCTTTGTAGTTTGCTCAACTATTAAACCACCTTTAAAAGCACCAAGATTTAGTAATGGAAAATTTCTTAATCTGATATAGTCAGAATATCCAATATTTCTTGCCAATAAATAATACCTGTTCTTATTAGCACGAGCGCGTCTAATATCTTTTTCAAGCTTGTTTGAAGATTTCCCCGAGTATTTTGATAATGAATCGCAAAAAGGTTTTATATGTTTTTCAAAGGTTTTATTTGAAGATGTTAAAGCATCTAAGCGAATATCATATTTAGGAATTGAAGTTGCCAACAAATTTCCATTCACAGAATACACATTGCCTCTGTTAGCAGGAATTATAACATTTTTCACAACACGCTCCGTTGCTTTTGCTCGGTAAAAATCACCTTGAATAAATTGAATACTTAACAACTTAAACACTACAGCAATTCCGAAGATGAACATACATCCAGCTATAAAGTACAAACGGTTTAATATGTTTTTCTCGTTTACTGCCAAGGTTGTGTTTTCAATTTTGTGTTAAAATGTCAATTATCAAATACTACCACCATAATAAAACGCCCTTTTTTGCATTTCTACTTCAAAATAAAAAGGAACCATAGCTCATGCTATGCTTAATTTTTTTTTCTTGTATAAATAGTAAAAAAATCATTTTCTTTTATGATTCTATTATTTAATATTTGACATGACTTTTATTTTTTTTGGCGGAATTACTGATGGCGCCAACCCTTTATCTCTCATTACCGTTATTACATGCGATTCCATTTTAAGCCTCATCAGCTTTGAACGCCCATCAACAAAAGCGGATCGCATTTCTTTAACTTCATTTTTTAATCGTGCAATTTCATAGACCTTTTTATCTGCACTGTGCGAACTTGCAATCATTATTATAGCTAGTCCTGAAATAAACAGTATGAATCGCCAGTTTCTAAATGAATCATCACTAACTAAAAAAGTTCCCTTTAATATGTTATAGATATTTTTCTTCATTTCCCCATTGTCCTTCGGACATTTCCCCGAAGGGAAAAGAATTCCTAATTTATATTTATATTTTCATCCATTCTCGTTTCAGCAGAGTTTCCTTACCTTCGGGAAGGATTAAGGATGGGATTATAATTTTTCAGCAATTCTAAGTTTTGCACTTCTTGCTCTATTATTTATTTTAATTTCTTCCTTAGAAGGAACTATCAATCCATTTACTTTTTTAAGCGGTACTTCAAAATTCCCGAACATATCACGCTCTGGCTCTCCTTCAAACATGCCGTTTCTAATAAAACGCTTTACCAACCTATCTTCAAGTGAATGATAGGATATAAGACTTAATCGACCACCAACTTTTAAAGTCTCCGGAATTTGCAATAAAAACTCCTTTAAAACCTCAATCTCTTGGTTAACCTCTATTCTAATCGCTTGATAAATTTGAGCCAATACTTTATTTTCATAACGTGGCGGCAAAAACTTTCTTAAAACCGTTTTTAACTGTTCGCTAGTAATAATGGGTTCTGTTTGCCTGTTCTCAACGATTAACTTTGCCATTGCTGGAGCCGCACGCAACTCACCATATTGCAAAAACACTTGCTTTAACTGCGCTTCTTCATATTCATTAATCACATGAAAAGCAGATAGTTTATTTTCTTGATTCATACGCATATCCAAATCTGCTTCAAATCTTGTAGAAAATCCACGTTCCGCTACATCGAATTGATGCGAAGACACACCAAAATCTGCCAGAATTCCATCTACCTCTTTTACACCGTGAAATCTCAAAAAGCGCTTAACAAATCTGAAATTTTCATGAATCAGCGTAAATCTTTCATCATCAATTGTATTTTTAAGAGCGTCCGAATCTTGATCAAATGCAAAAAGTTTCCCTTTATCACCAAGTCGTTTTAATATTTCCTTACTGTGACCACCACCACCAAAAGTCACATCCACATAAACACCATCAGGGTTTATATTCAACCCGTCAACAGTTTCTTTTAGTAGTACTGGATTATGATATTCCATGGTCATCATCGTCTTGTCCCATTACTTCTTCAGCTAAATCTGCAAAATCATCAGATGCATCATCAATAGCTTGTTCATATAAATCTTTATCCCAAATTTCAATAATATTGATTGCCGAAGCCACTACAATGTTTTTTGAAATGTTTGCAAAAACGGTTAAATCTTTTGGGATTAACAATCTGCCATTCACATCAACCTCAACCATTTTAGCGCCTGCAGTAAACCTTCTAATAAAATCGTTGTTCTTTTTTTTAAACTTATTCAGCTTATTCATTTTCTGCATCAACACCTGCCATTCGGTCATCGGATAAAGCTCTAAGCATTTTTGAAACACCGATCGACGCCATACAAATCCATCTTGCAAAACTGCAGAAAGTTGCTTTTTGATAGACGCGGGCATCATTAATCTGCCTTTAGCATCAACTTTACAATCGTATGTTCCTGTTATTAAATCCAATGCGGTTTACTGACTTTTAAACGTTTAAGTTCCAAATATATTGAAAATTATCCCACATTCTACCACTAAATACCACTTTGTTAATAAATTTTCGATTAAGCATGTTTTTTATCCGATTTCCACATTAACAATCCCACATCAACAAGACCTTAGCTTCAATTTGAGTTTTTAATATTTGAATAGACGCATTGTTAATATTTATAATTTGTAGTTCCTCCTTAAAGCATTCACATTTTTGCTCGAAAACAATAATTATAGTAGAAATATGAATGAAATACCTATATTTGTTTTTATCCAATTATTGACTAACTATTAATGACGCACTGTTTAAAAAAAGATAAAAATTACAGCTATATTGAAGCAGGTGAAGGCACACCTATTATTGTGTTACATGGCCTTATGGGAGGTCTAAGTAATTTTGATGCTGTCACTGATTTTTTTAGCAATAAAGGCTATAAAGTACTTATACCCGAACTCCCACTTTACAGCATGTCTTTAATTAAAACTAACGTCAAGTATTTTGCAAAATATCTACATGACTTTATTGAATTTAAAGGCTTTAAAGAAGTTATTTTATTAGGAAATTCTTTAGGTGGACATATTGGTTTATATCACACTAAACTTTTTCCTGAAAGTGTAAAAGCACTTATTATTACTGGAAGCTCTGGATTATATGAGAACGCTATGGGCGGTGGTTATACAAAGCGTAGAGATTATGAAGTGATTAAAAAGAAAGCACAAGATGTTTTTTACGATCCTGCGATAGCTACAAAGACCATTGTAGACGAAGTTTACGACACTGTTAATGACCGTAATAAACTCATAAAAACTTTAGCTATTGCGAAAAGTGCTATAAGACACAACATGTCTAAAGATTTGCCGACTTTAACAACACCAACTTGTATTATTTGGGGGAAAAACGATGGTGTTACACCTCCTGAAGTTGCTATAGAATTCAATGAATTATTACCAGATTCTGAGTTATTTTGGATTGACAAATGCGGTCATGCTGCTATGATGGAACATCCTGATGAATTCAATAAGATACTTGATACTTGGTTGCAGAAACGTGGGTTTTAATCCTCACCCAGAACTGTGAAAAACAGTTCTGACCCCTCCTTTGGAGAGGTGAAAAAGAACCTCAGAAAGAAATAAATTATATTAATTAAGATTCCCTTCTTCAAGGGAATAAAAAATATTCTACTTTGAAAATAAAATCTGCCGAATTTGTTGTAAGTAACTCTGATGTTACAAAATGCCCGAAAAGCAGATTGCCTGAGTATGCGTTTATTGGTAGAAGTAATGTTGGAAAATCTTCATTAATCAACATGCTAACAAGTAGGAAAAGTTTAGCTAAAACTTCTGGAAGACCTGGAAAAACACAGCTTATTAATCATTTTTTAATTAATAATAATTGGCACTTGGTAGATTTACCAGGTTATGGTTATGCACGTGTTTCAAAAAGTTCAAAAAAAATATTTCAAAAATTTATAACGCAATATTTTGGCTTGCGCGAACAATTGGTTACTGCATTTGTTCTAGTGGATATTAGACACAAACCTCAACCTGTAGATTTAGAGTTTATGCAATGGCTTGGAGAAAATGGCGTTCCATTTTCAATCATTTTTACAAAAGCTGATAAATTAAGACCTAAAGCTATAGAAAACCATGTTCAAGAATACAAAAACATTCTATTAGAAACTTGGGAAGATGTGCCCAATTACTTTATAACGTCGTCTTCAAAAGATATTGGGAAAGATGAAGTTTTGGGGTATATTAATGAATTAAATAACAATTTTACCCCGAGTTAGTTCTAAAATTTAAGTTAAACCTCTGCCATAATTGAACAAAACATTTGGCAATGTACTCCTATGAAAACAAATAATATTTCCAAAGAGCACATGGAAAAAACACTTTCTGAGCTCTTCAAAAAAAATAATTTCACACCTGAAAAAGCAAAATTATTGTCAGAAGTATTTACCGAAAACTCCCTTTGTGGTGTAACTTCTCATGGCATAAATCGCGTACCGCTTTTCATAGATTATATAAAGAAGGATTTAGTCCATAAAGATTCTGAAGCAAAAAAAACAGAGGCGTTAGGAAGTATTGAACGATGGGATGGCAATAACGGACCGGGTATTATTAATGCCGTAAAATGTACTAATCGCGCTGTAGAATTAGCCAAAACCAATGGGATAGGACTAGTCGCTTTAAGAAACACAAATCATTGGATGAGAGGCGGGTATTATGGATGGCAGGCAGCAGCACAAAATTGTATTTCTATTCTTTTTACAAACACAAAACCTAACATGCCAGCTTGGGGAGGCAAGGAATTGAAACTGGGAAATAACCCCTTTATTATATCAATTCCTAAAAAAGAAGGTCATGTTGTACTGGATATGGCTATTTCACAATTTTCCTTTGGAAAAATTAATGATTATAAATTAAAAAATGAAGAATTACCTTTTGAAGGCGGTTGGGATAATGAAGACAATCTAACCACAAACCCAGAGAGCATATTGAAAAGTGAGCGCAGTTTACCTATTGGTTATTGGAAAGGATCTGCACTTGCTATGATTTTAGATATGCTAGCCACAATTTTATCAGCTGGAAACTCAACATATAAAATTGGTTTAGACAAATACGAAACAGGCGTATCACAAGTATTTATTTGCATAAATCAAAAAACATTTAGTGATTCAACTTTACAAGAAAAGCTTTTAAATGAAATTATAGATTTTACACATCAAACAACACCTCTCAAACCTGGAGAAAAAACGTATTATCCTGGTGAACGCAGCTTAAAAACAAGAATAAAAAACTTAAAGGATGGTATTCCTGTAAATCAAAGTATTTGGTATAAAGTTCAAGGATTATAAAGAGAAAGTGAACTCAACTCTTTAAATTAACTCTTCATATCCAAAGTATCCCTAAGTGCATTCCCAATCAACACAAATGCCTTTACTAAACTCATAATACAAAGTACATGCTTAATCATTTAATAAATTTTTCCAAGTATAATAAAGTTTAAGAGAAAGAAAGGCATAGAAGAACTAGACCAAGGTAAAAGAGTTTCATACGATTCGTTTTTGAAGAAAATTTCTTGATGTACGTATTTTTATCCGAAATAGCTGAATCAAAACTCCTTAAGTCATCAGAATATTTCTTAGAACATTAGGATTTAAAAACTCGTAACAAATTTATTAAAAAGCTATCTAATAAAATTAAACAAATCTCACTTCAACCAGATAGTTGTCCTAAATCATCTGAATTAAAAGGATTATATAAATGTGTAGTCACAAAACAAACAACTTTCTATTATCGAATTTCCATTGAATCAAAAGAAATAGAAATAATCACAATATTTGATATCCGACAAGACCCCGATAAATTAAAAAAGGATATTAAATAAACTCAACTCTTCACATCCAAAGCATCCCTAAGTGCATTACCAATCAACATAAACGCCATAACTAAACTCATAATACAAAGCCCAGGTATAATGGCTAAATATGGTTTCCCAAGTATAATATAGTTGTAATGATCTTTTATCATGGCACCCCAACTAGCCATAGGTGGTTGTGCACCAATACCCAAAAAGCTCAATCCGCTTTCTATTAAAATTGCGGCTGCAAAATTAGCTGCAGAAATCACGATAACTGGCGCCATAATGTTTGGCAAAATATGCTTGGTAATAATTCTAAAGTCATTAAATCCTAATGCTCTAGCTGCTGTAACATATTGCATTTCTTTGGCGCTTATTATCTGTCCGCGTACTACCCTAGCAACTTCCACCCACATGGTTAACCCTACCGCGATAAATACTTGCCAAAAGCCTTTTCCTAAAGCCAAGGTAATGGCAATAACCAATAATAGCGTTGGTATGGACCAGGTTACATTGATGATCCACATGATTATCGCATCTACTTTTCCTCCAAAATAACCTGCAATACTTCCCATAAATATGCCAATTAGTAATGATATAAGTACCGCTACAAAACCTATAAAAAAGGATATTCTTGCGCCTACTAAAACACGACTTATTAAATCGCGTCCGTATTTATCTGTGCCAAAGAGGAAGCTTTTTTCTTTTATAAAATCTTCAGGCGTGCTATTTGGAAATGCGTTGAGTTTGACTGTCTTTTCTGCACCTTCCAGCCCATCAGAGGCATATTCTTTATACATTAAAATAGCATCTTTAATTTCATAGTCTGAAATTGGAATTTCGGTATCTGTGTTTTTCTTTCCGAAGAATAGTTTATCAAAACCACTTTGATTTACTTTAATTTTTGAAGGTATTGTTAGCATTTTTACCTCAAACCCTGGTCTTTTTGAGTGAATTGCCAAATGCATTTGGTTAGCATATTGCGAATCATCAGGTGCAAACACATAGGCAAAAATAGAAACCAACCCAACCAAAACAATAAAGTAGAAACTGAAAACGCCCCAAAAGTCTTTTTTAAACTTTTGGAGCGCTAATTGTTTTAGTGAGTTTGATTTATGACTCATAAGAATACCATTTACAAATTGAATTTACCTTTATAAAACGCGTTTTCTTCCTTTCTATTTCAAAAGAAAAAGAAACCGTAACTATGGCTATGCTTTGTTTTTCTTTTTCATATAATAAAAAAATCATTCCCGAAAAATCGGGACGAGCTATTTTCTCTTAGAATAAATCCAAATTACAAAAGGTATAATTTATTTCTGTACTGTTGAAGCTACTTTCTTAATAGGATATGCTGTTTTTAAATCTTCTAAAACATTAAGAGCTTCTTCTATGTAAACATCTTTACTTAAGCTTTCGTGCCAACGCTTACGTTTCTCTTCTAAGTCTGTTGTATCTTGAGCAATAAGCTGTTTTTCATAACTGGTAGAATCAAAAGTTAAATTTGTATTATACTTTGAAATCGCTTCATACTTTTTCGATTCAAGTTCATTCGCATCAATTTGCGCTTTATATGTTTTGTAATTTAGAGAGTAAACCGTCTCGTCAATTTTACTTTTCACCCATTTTGCATTTTGTTCAATAAGCTTTAATTGCTCATTACTACTCATGCGTTGTTTACTTTTTTCAATGGTGGCGTCATAATCAAAATAATACTCCCAAGGCGTGTATTGTGCTGCATCAATTTCATCATACGGCAATGGGTTTTCTTTATCTTTTTCACCTACATCAATAAAACTAAAACGACCAGGAACCTTAATATCACTTTTAACCCCTTCTAATTGTACTGAACCGCCATTGATTCTATAATACTTTTGTCTTGTTAGTGCCAATGCGCCTAGATCTCCGCTCGTGTTATTTCTTAACATATTATTTAAATCAATAACATTTTGCACTGTTCCTTTTCCATAAGTTTGTTTACTACCAATAATAATAGCACGCTTATAGTCTTGCATTGCAGCTGCCATAATCTCGGATGCTGATGCAGAAATTTCATTCACTAAAATTACTAAAGGACCATCCCAACTAATAGATTTATCTCTATCCTTTAATACCTCTTTAGGCTCATCTGTAGAGCGTACTTGAACAATTGGTCCATCTTTTATAAACAAACCAGCCATATCTACAACTGTTGGTAACGACCCACCGCCATTATTACGCAAATCGAGCACTAAACCTTCCATTCCTTCATCTTTTAAACGCTCAATTTCACTTTTTACATCTTTGGCTGCGTTTATGTTTTTATAGTCATTAAAATCAACATAAAATGCTGGTAAATTTATAACTCCGAATTTTCTATCTGCTTTTTCAACTATCGAAGATTTTGCATACGTATCAAATACCTCAACAACATCTCTTGTAATCGTAATGTCTTTTACAGTACCATCAACTTTTTTTACAGTAAGCGTAACTTCTGTTCCTTTAGGCCCTTTTATATATTTGATAGCGTCGTTAATACGCATACCCACAATATCAACAGCAAACTCCTCGTCTTCTTGTTTTACTTTTAAAATAATATCTTCAACTTCAAGTTCTTTACATCTCCAAGCTGGACCACCAGAAATCAATCCTACTATTTTAATATAATCCATACGCTTTTGAAGTCTTGCGCCAATACCTTCTAACTTTCCAGACATACGTGTATCAAAATCATCTTTTCCTTTAGGTGCTAGATAATATGTATGTGGATCAAACTCTTCAACAATTGTATTTACATATGCAGCAAACCAATCTTCACGTCTTTCTTCATCTATATAGTCTTCAAAATATATATTTATCGATCTTAAAGTGGCTTCACGAGCTTCTTTTTCTATTTGCTCGTTTGATTTTATTAGATATAATGGATCCTTCTCTTTAGCCCTATTTTCTTCATCCAAGATATCATCATAATTAGAAAGTGTTGAAAATTTCAATTGTTTTCTCCAACGTTCTTTCATATCTCTCTTGTTTTTTGAAAAACCACTATTTTCATAATCCGTATCAAAATTTTCATCGATCGAATAATCAAAAGGCTTTGATAATATGTCTTTATAAATGCTCTTAGACTCTTCGATACGTTTCATGAAACGTTCGTACACAACATTAAAAAATGTAATATCGGTAACTTTAAGTTGGTCGTCAATTGTGAGTTTGTACTTTTCAAAATCCTTGTAATCAGATTCATAAAAATAACGCTTCACAGGATCCATGACTTCAATAAAATCTGAAAATAATTCTACAGAAAAAGCGTCATCAATAGCAATAGGATCAAAATGCCCTTGTTCTATTAAAAACGTAATAATTTGAATTAACAATTTATCTTTGTCGGGGTTACTAAATTTTTTTGATGTAAAACTGCAAGACGCAAATGCTAGTAATAGCAAGAGCGATAGTACTTTATAATTCCTTTTCATAATATTCTTCATGTGTTAATCTTTTTTGCTTCTTGAAAGCACAGCATATTTTTTACTAAAATAAAGAAAAAACCATGCCAATATAGGTAATCGCTACTAATTTTTTGTTAAACCAAAGAATTTGGGGGTTTACTGACGAAATTATGTATTTTAGCGATGATTTTTAATACCAGAATGAGCAAAAAACCACTAATACTTGTAACGAACGACGACGGCATTAATGCCCCGGGAATCAGGACTTTAATTACGATAATGAATACTATTGGTGATGTTGTTGTTGTAGCTCCCGATAGCCCACAAAGCGGTATGGGACACGCTATTACTTTAAATGCAACTTTATATTCCAAAGAAGTTCATTTAGATAATGGCCCTCAAAAAGAGTTTAGCTGCTCTGGAACACCCGCCGATTGTGTAAAACTAGCCATTAGAGAAATGCTAGATAGAACCCCAGACCTTTGTGTTTCGGGGATTAATCATGGTTCAAACGCCTCAATAAATGTGATTTACTCAGGAACTATGAGTGCTGCAATTGAAGCTGGCATTGAAGGCATTCCTGCTATTGGATTTTCTTTATTAGATTACAGTTGGGATGCTGATTTTGAAGCTTCAAAACCTTTTGTGAAAAAAATTACCGAACATGTTTTGCAACATGGTTTACCAAATGGTGTTGTATTGAATGTTAATATCCCTAATATTCCAGAACAACAGATGAAAGGCATTAAAGTTTGCAGACAAGCTAAAGCCAATTGGGTTGAAGAATTTGATAAACGCAAAACCCCTCAAGGACAAGATTATTACTGGCTTACGGGTAAATTTGTTAATTTAGATGGAGGTGAAGATACTGATGAATGGGCGCTTGAAAACGGGTATGTATCATTGGTTCCTGCGCAATTTGATTTAACCGCGCATCATTTTATAAAAGATTTAAATAATTGGAATTTATAACTAGAGAGATGCTGAAACAATTTCAGCACAAGCAAATTCGGCATAAATGAAAAAAGATATTTTTAAGGGCATGTTTGTTGGTTTAATAGCCAATGCTATTGGTTTATTTTTAGCAGCAAGTTTTTTAGGTAAAGGTGATGATTTTATGGTCGTTATTGAAGCGGCAGCCAAAGAAGATTTTCTAGGAAAACTTATTAGCCTAGGAGCTATATTAAACCTAATTGCCTTTTTTATTTTTATAAGGAAAAAGCAAGATTATCGTGCAAGGGGTGTGCTATTAATTACTGTTTTTATTGCTATTTTTACTTTTATTTTTAAACTCTTTTAATTTTTGTCCCCTCGAGCGCAGTCGAGAGGTTTTGCTCTTAGCAAATTTGAATAGAAAGGTTTCGACTGCGCACAACCTGACAATAAGAAAATGAAGTACTACATTGTAGCTGGTGAAGCATCGGGCGATTTACATGGCTCAAATCTAATGAAAGCATTGAAAAAAATAGATTCTAATGCGGCTATTAGATTTTGGGGTGGAGACCTTATGCATGCTGCTGGCGGCACGCTAGTAAAGCACTATAAGGAACGTGCATTTATGGGTTTTATTGAAGTAATAATGAATCTCAACAGAATTTTTAAAGACATTTCTTTTTGTAAAACAGACATCTCAAGTTTCAATCCTGATGTTATTGTTTTTATAGATAATTCTGGTTTCAATTTACGTATTGCAAAATGGGCGAAACAACACCATTTTAGAACAAACTATTATATTTCCCCTCAAGTTTGGGCATCAAGAGCTAGTAGAGTCAAAGCTATTAAGCGAGATATTGATGCTATGTACGTTATCCTTCCTTTTGTAAAACCCTTTTACAAAAAACAGGGTTATGATGTTACTTTTGTTGGTCATCCATTAATTGACGCCATAGCCAATAGAGTTCAAGTTGGTGAGTTTAAATTTAGAGACACTTATAAATTAGGTAATAAGCCTATTATTGCTTTATTGCCCGGAAGCAGAAAACAAGAAATAACAAAAATGCTTGCTGTGATGTTAAGTTTAGTTGATGAATATCCTGATAACCAATTTGTTATTGCAGGGGCGCCAAGTCAGGATTATAGTTTTTATGAACCTTATATAAAATCTAATAACGTAAAATTCATTTCCAATAAAACATACGATTTATTAAGTATTTCTAGCGCAGCATTGGTAACATCTGGAACCGCTACTTTAGAAACTGCACTTTTTAAAGTGCCACAAGTGGTTTGTTATAAAGGAAGTACTATATCATATCAAATTGCCAAACGGATAATAACTTTAAAATTTATTTCGTTAGTGAATCTTGTTATGGATAGAGAAGTTGTTACTGAACTTATTCAAAATGACTTTAATAAAAAACGACTTAAACAAGAGTTGGACAACATTTTAAGTTCTGAAATTCGTAAAAGGTTATTTTTAGATTATTACGAATTAGAAAAAGTATTGGGCGGTAAAGGTGCAAGTGAAAAAACGGCTAATTTGATTTATGAGTCCCTTAAATCTTAACTTTTAGATGAAAAAAACACTATTAATCCTCCTCTTGATTATTAGCTTTAGCAGTTGTAAATCTTCAAAACGCGCTAAAGAAAGAAAAACGGCCTCTAGTAAAATTATTACCAAAAAAAGCAAAAAAGAAAATATTAAAATAGCTTCTAATAAATCTAAAGCTGATTATATTATAGATTATGCTAAACAGTTTGAAGGCACACGATATAAATGGGGAGGCACAACAAAATCTGGTATGGATTGCTCTGGGTTAGTGTTTGAATCATTTAAATCTTCTAATATTTTACTTCCAAGGATTTCAAGAGACATGGCGAAAAAGGGAAATAAAATTCAACTCAAGAAAGTACTTAAAGGCGATTTGCTGTTTTTTAAAACTGGAAACAGAAGAAACTCCATAAACCATGTAGGATTGATTGTTGATATTAGAGACAACGATATTAAATTTATTCATGCGACAACTAACAATGGCGTAATTATATCGGGTCTTAATGAAACGTACTGGTTAAACGCATTTTATGAAGCTCGCAGAATTTTATAAGATATTTTTATATCTTACCTAAACATGAAATTACTCAATTTTACTATAATAAAATTAACTATTTGCCTCATTTTAGGTATCATCATTGGGTATTTAACTAACATTCCGCTTAGTATCACAATTTTATCAACAGCATTACTTTTGTTGGTTTTGTTAGTTTTCTACTTAATCTCTAGAAAACAATTTATTAAATCTATTTGGTTTGGAATTACAGCATTTTTAGTAATGATTTCTGCAGGTTTTTTAACAACAAGTTTTCATAACCAAGAAAACTTCTCAAACCACTATACACGAGTTATTTCAACAGAAATTGACAGCTTAAAAACGATTAAATTTAGAATTAGAGAGGTTTTAAAACCTGGTAATTATTATGATAAATACGTTATTGATCTTTTAGAAATTGATGATGAAAACACATCAGGAAAAACGCTTTTAAACATTCAAAAAGACACCTTACAGACTCCTCTTAAAGTTGATAACGTTTATGTTAGCAGAACAGATTTTAAAGATTTAATTCATCCGCTTAACCCACATCAGTTTGATTACAAAACCTATTTAAAGAAAAAATACATTTACCATCAACTCTTCATTACAAATGAATCATTATTTGCTATTGAATCTAAAACAAAGACTCTTTTTGGTATAGCAGATAATATCAGGCAGCATATCAACAAAAAATTAAAACCATATCATTTTAAACCTGATGAACTTGCCATAATTAATGCCCTTTTATTGGGGCAGCGTCAAGATATTAGTGAAGATGTTTATACTAGTTATACCAATGCAGGAGCCATACATATCTTAGCGGTTTCTGGCTTACATGTGGGTATTATTTTATTAATTCTCAGCTTCATTTTTAAACCTCTAGAGCGTTTTAAACATGGTAAACTGATAAAAACCATACTACTTGTTAGTCTTTTATGGAGCTTTGCATTAATTGCTGGTTTATCAGCCTCAGTTACTCGCGCTGTTACCATGTTTAGCATTGTCGCTATAGCTTTAAACCTAAAAAGACCAACAAACATATATAATACTTTAGCTATAAGCATGTTTGTTATTTTGCTTTTTAAACCCCTATTTATATTTGATGTAGGTTTTCAATTAAGTTATTTAGCCGTTTTTGCTATTGTAGCAATTGATCCATTTCTATTCAATCTTTGGAAACCAAAAAATAAAGTTGTGAAATTTTATTGGCACACCTTCACCATTACTATTTCTGCACAATTTGGTATTATACCCGTTAGTTTGTATTACTTCCATCAGTTTCCTGGTCTATTCTTTATATCTAATTTGATTATTATTCCTTTTTTAGGAGTTATTCTAGGTCTTGGTATTATTATAATTCTTTTAGCCGTTTTAAATATTTTACCTCAATTTGGGGCTGATATTTATGGATCCATTATAGGCTTAATGAATAATTTTGTGGGTTGGGTTTCAAAACAAGAAGCTTTCTTATTGAAAGACATTTCTTTTAGCCTTCTATACGTAATGCTTTCCTATATATTAATTGTCACTTTTATGCGACTTCTATTCAAAAGAAACTATTCAAACTTAAAACTGTTTTTAATAGCCATACTTGTTGTTCAAGGTGCTTTTATCTACAACGAATTTAGTAAACCTTCAAATGAATTTATTGTGTTTCATAAAAGTAGATATAGCGTATTAGGACATACAATAAACAATACAATTGTAGTGGCAAACGATTTTGATAGTATTGTAAAATCAAAAAATAAGATTATAAAAGATTATGTTGTTGGGAATCATATTAAAACTCTTGAAGAAACATCTATTTCTCCAATCTATCAACTAAAAAACAAACATCTTTTAGTGATTGATAGCTTAGGGATTTATAATATAAAGTCTCTTAAGCCCGACTTTGTATTACTTAGGCAATCGCCAAAAATCAACTTAAATCGCTTGATTGATTCACTAAAACCAAAACAAATCATTGCCGATGGCAGCAATTACAAGTCTTACATAGCACGTTGGGAACAAATCTGTAAAAAAAGAAAAATCCCGTTTCACCAAACTAGTAAAAAGGGAGCTTTTATAATAGATT
>NZ_CAXBLF010000044.1:0-29053 GCF_963976535.1 uncultured Algibacter sp.
AACTAAACAAAAATGACATCAAAAATAATTCAAATTATAAAAATCGTCTGTTTCCTTCCAGACACTATCTACAAATGAAATTATTCATAATTTGCTTTTTAGCCATCGCATCATTATTCATATTCAAGTCAAATACAAATACTTACACGCAGCAAACAGATCCTTTAGAAGAAAGCATTGTACGAGGCAGTGAAATTTATACTGATTTTTGTATCACGTGCCACTTGCCCAACGGTGAAGGCGTAGAAAATATTTATCCACCATTAGCAAAGTCAGACTATCTCATGCAAAAACAAGAAGAAAGTATTAGAGGTATTAAATATGGCCAAGAAAGAGCACTTGTTGTAAACGGAAAAACTTATAACGGCAAAATGGATGCTTTAGGTTTAGGTGACGATGAAGTCGCAGATGTAATGAATTATATTACAAATAGCTGGGGAAACAAAAACAACAAAATAGTTACTGAAGAAGACGTTTCAAAGATTAAAAAATAAGTGCAATTCTCTACAAATTATTTTACATTTAACTAACTTTGTAGAAAGCTAATTAAACAACAATTCATGCTAATTATAGGAATCGCAGGTGGTACAGGTTGTGGTAAAACCACTGTTGTAAACCAAATACTAAATGAACTTCCAGAAGGTGAAGTTGGTGTAATATCACAAGATTCATATTATAAAAACACCTCGCATTTATCTTATGATGAGCGTATTAAGATTAATTTTGACCATCCAAGGTCTATAGATTTCAACTTACTAGTAGCTCATTTAAAAGAATTAAAAAACAACATACCCATTCATCAACCTGTGTATTCTTTTGTAAAGCATAATAGAACGGGAGACACCATTTTAACTCACCCCAGAAAAGTGATGATTGTTGAGGGTATTTTAATACTTACAAATCCGAAATTAAGAGAAATGTTTGATATTAAAATATTTGTTCATGCAGATAGTGACGAACGTTTAATAAGGCGCTTAAAAAGAGATATCTCTGAAAGAGGAAGAGATATAGATGAAGTTTTAACACGCTACCAAAACACACTAAAACCCATGCATAATCAGTTTATAGAACCTATGAAAGAATATGCAGATATCATAATTCCTAACAATAAACACAATACAGTAGCAATAGATATAGTTAGAACTATAATAACAGAAAAATTATAATATGGCAGCCAAAAAAAACAAATACCTAAAACCTTTTAAAAACATATTTATACTTATTTTAGTTGTATTTGCTGTTTGGATGTTGTTTTTTGATGCCAATTCATGGCTTATTCATCATGAACTAAACACCGAAATTGAAGATTTAGAAAATGTAAAAGAATACTATAAAAAAGAAATTGCAAAGGACAACAAAGACTTAAAAAAGCTAAGTACAGAAGAAGGATTAGAGAAATTTGCAAGAGAAGAATATTATATGAAACGAGATAATGAAGAAATTTACATTATTGAGTATGAAGATAGCTTAAAAACAAAAAATAATGAATAACAATTTGTTTGATGAGTTTGACTCTGTTTCGTCAAAACAGTGGAAACAAAAAATACAGTTCGATTTAAAAGGAGCTGATTACAACAATACGCTTATTTGGAAAACCAATGAAGATATTGATGTAAAACCTTTTTATCATGCTGATGATTTTGATAAACGCCCAAACATTTCAAATACAAAGGCAACGCAATGGAAAATTTGCCAATCCATCTTCGTTGCAGATATTAAAAAATCAAATTTAAAAGCAATTGATATTATTGAAAGAGGTGCAGATAGCATTAAATTTATAATTCATTCGGATGATATTTCAATTAAAAATTTAATAGAGCACATCAATCTAGAAAAAACGATTCTATTTTTTGAACTTCAATTCCTTTCAGAAGGCTATGTAAAACAAATACTGAAACTAGTTCCCGATGCTAAAATTCATTTAGATATTATCGGGCAGCTTTCAAAAACTGGAAATTGGTTTAAAAGTTTAAACGATGATTTTAAATCCTTTGAATGCATCATAAAAAACACCAATTCTTTTAGCGTTAATGGGTCACTTTATCAAAATGCCGGTGCTAACATGGTACAGCAACTAGCCTATGCCCTAGCACATGCTAATGAGTATTTAAATGTATTGGAGAAAACTGAAAACAAATTACAATCGTTAAACGTTATTTTCAATGTTTCAGTTGGTACCAATTACTTTTTTGAAATAGCAAAATTAAGAGCTTTACGAAAACTATGGAAAGTATTAGCTTCAGAGTATAAAGTGAATACAGATTGCCATATTATAGTCACTCCAACCAAAAGAAACAAAACTTTATATGATTACAATACAAATATGCTACGCACCACTACGGAGTGTATGAGTACTATTCTTGGAGGCGCAAATACCATAATGAATTTACCTTACGATAGTATTTATCATAAAAGCAATGAATTTGGCGAACGCATTGCACGAAATCAATTATTAGTCTTAAAGCACGAAAGTTATTTTGATAAAGTAAACAACCCTTCTGATGGAGCGTACTATATAGAAAGCATTACCAATCAACTTTCAGAAAAAGCCCTCGAAGTATTTAAAGATATTGAAAGTAATGGCGGGTTTTTAAGTCAGCTTAAGGCTGGAACAGTCCAAAGAAAGATTAAAGAAAGTGCGTCTGCAGAGCAACAACAATTTGATAACGGCGAAGAAGTATTATTGGGTTCCAACAAGCACCCAAACACTAACGATAAAATGAAAAATGAATTAGAACTTTATCCTTTTGTTAAAACCAATTCTAGAAAAACATTAATTGAACCTATAATAGAAAAACGATTGTCAGAACAATTAGAACAAAAACGATTAAAAGATGAAAATTAAAACGAACTCAAACATCACCCTTATCACTTGTTTATTATTTTTTACTGCATTTAGTTGCAAAAATAAAAGTGTTTTTTCAGATTTCAAATACGCTGATAAACCTATGGCTTTTGTTTGCGAAGGTGCCAATTCAAAATTATTAAATGAAGCCCTTTATTCTTTTGAAGATGACATCATAAATCATTACAAAAAAGGAAATCAAAATTACAGATTAGAACAAGCTTATTCGCAAATAATAAGAAATTCTGTTTTTGGCAGATTAAAACTAGAGGACATCGTTTCAAAACATACCGTTAAGGTATTTGAAGCTTTAAAAAATGAAGCCAATTTATGGGATGCAAATAATTCAAAAAGTTATTTAAATTACAATAGCACTGCCGTAAATTGTATTTCAAATAATATACAAGACAAAGCTCTAAAAGACACTTTCGATGCTCTTATAACAACGAATAGCATGAGTCCAAAACTGTTTGGAGCACCATTAACAACTAAATACAGAAACGTATTAAACGACAAAAATTTAGCTATGTATGTGGCATTAGATTTATATTATGCTAAAATGTTTAATATAAATTTCTCTAAGGTGAATTTAGAGAAACCAGAACAGAAAGTGGACTTTAATCAAGTGCCGCCAATGCCAGAAACCGATCCTCATGCTGGACATAATCACTAAGATGTAATGACCAGAAGAAATCTTCAACATATCGAAATAAAGTCAGAAGTTAAAAGTCAAAAGTCAGAAGCTATAACTTTTCGAACTGCTGAAGATATTGATATAAAATCAACTTATTCAAAAGAAGATATTGAAGGGTTAGAGCATCTGAATTTCGTAGCTGGAATTACGCCAAACCTCAGAGGCCCTTACAGTACCATGTATGTTCGCAGACCTTGGACAATCAGACAATATGCTGGTTTTTCTACCGCCGAAGATAGTAATGCGTTTTACAGGAGAAATTTAGCTGCTGGACAAAAAGGACTTTCTGTCGCCTTTGATTTGGCGACGCATCGGGGATATGATTCAGATCATGAGCGTGTTGTTGGCGATGTTGGAAAAGCTGGTGTAGCCATCGATTCGGTTGAAGACATGAAAATCCTCTTCGATCAGATTCCATTAGATAAAATGTCGGTTTCTATGACCATGAATGGTGCCGTTTTACCAATCTTGGCATTTTATATAGTTGCAGCAGAAGAACAAGGTGTAAAACCAGAACAATTGGCTGGAACGATTCAAAATGATATTTTAAAAGAGTTTATGGTGCGTAATACGTATATATACCCACCAACACCTTCAATGAAAATCATTTCAGATATATTTGAATATTCCAGTAAGAACATGCCAAAATTCAACAGCATTAGCATCTCTGGATATCACATGCAAGAAGCAGGTGCCACTTGCGACATTGAGTTGGCATACACTTTAGCCGACGGTTTAGAATATATTAGAAAAGGATTAGCAGCAGGCATGGATATTGATACCTTTGCCCCTCGCCTATCTTTTTTCTGGGCCATTGGCATGAACCATTTTATGGAAATTGCAAAAATGCGAGCTGCCAGAATGCTTTGGGCAAAATTGGTAAAACAATTCAATCCTAAAAATGATAAATCTTTAGCTTTACGCACACATTGCCAAACTTCGGGCTGGAGTTTGACTGAGCAAGATCCTTTTAACAATGTTGCTAGAACAACTATTGAAGCAGCAGCAGCAGCTTTTGGCGGCACACAAAGTTTGCATACAAACGCTTTAGACGAAGCTATTGCATTACCAACTGATTTTTCAGCAAGAATTGCAAGAAATACCCAAATATTTCTTCAAGAAGAAACTAAAATCACAAAAGCAGTTGATCCTTGGGCCGGAAGTTATTATGTTGAAAAATTAACTCATGATATCGCTCAAAAAGCATGGTCGTTAATTGAAGAAGTTGAAGAATTAGGAGGCATGACCAAAGCTATAGAAGCAGGCATTCCCAAAATAAGAATTGAAGAAGCCGCTGCAAGAAAACAAGCTAGAATTGATTCTGGGCAAGATATTATTGTAGGTATTAATAAATACAGACTTGAAGAGGAAGCCCCCATTTCAACACTAGAAGTAGACAACCAAACCGTAAGAAATTCTCAAATAGAGCGATTAAACACAATTAAAGCTGTAAGAAATTCAGAGAAAGTTAAAGCTACTTTATCAAAATTAACTAAAGCGGCTAAATATTCATTAAATTCGATACATAAAGATTTTGAAGAAGGTCAACAAATTGAATCGAAAGATCCCCACATGCGTGAGGATTATAATTTATTAGCTTTAGCTGTTGAAGCTGCTCGTGAACGTGCTACACTTGGAGAAATTAGTGATGCTTTGGAAGTAGAATTCGGGCGTTATAAAGCACAAATAAAATCATTTTCCGGCGTGTATAGTAAAGAAATAAAAGACGACAAATCCTTTAAGAAAGCTCAAGAACTAGCTGATACTTTTGCAGAACAAGATGGCAGGCGCCCTCGAATTATGATTGCAAAAATGGGGCAAGATGGTCATGACCGTGGCGCTAAAGTAGTTGCTACTGGATATGCTGATGTAGGATTTGATGTTGATATTGGCCCACTATTCCAAACCCCACAAGAAGCAGCGAAACAAGCAGTTGAAAACGATGTGCATATTTTAGGTGTATCCTCATTGGCAGCTGGCCACAAAACTTTAGTTCCGCAAGTTGTTGATGCTTTAAAAGGGTATGGTCGTGATGATATTATGGTTGTAGTTGGTGGTGTCATCCCAAAACAAGATTATCAGTATTTATTTGATGCAGGTGCTATAGCCGTTTTTGGTCCAGGGACAAAAATTAGTGACGCAGCCATTAAGATTTTGGAAATTCTCATTGATTAAATAATCCTAGAGGCAGAGTCGTAGAGGTCTTCAACGGAAGAACGCTGAAACATTTCATGAAAATCAACCGTATTCAAACTCTCCTCTTATACCTCCAATGTGAGCATCTGGGGAATTCTTATATTTAAAAATTAATTTTATGTTAAATTTTTAATCAATCAAATTATTTTCTTACAAATCAGTATATTTGTCTTATAAACAAAAACAACATTATGAGAAAAATTTTATTTATACTTGGACTCTCGGTTACACTATTAGCATGTAACTCACAAAACAAAGTTATTGCTTCAGAACAAAATAAAACTGAAGAAGTTACAAAACAAGTATCAAAAGATATACCTATTGATTCTGAAGTTAAAATAGGCACCCTAAGTAATGGCCTTACCTATTACATAAAAAATAATAATAAACCAGAAAATAAAGTAGAATTAAGATTAGTTGTAAAAGCAGGTTCTATTTTAGAAGATGAGGACCAACTAGGTCTTGCCCATTTTATGGAACATATGAATTTTAATGGCACCAAAAATTTCAAGAAAAATGAATTGGTAGATTATCTTCAAAGTATTGGAGTAAAATTTGGCGCACATTTAAATGCATATACCAGTTTTGACGAAACTGTTTATATTTTACCAATACCAAGTGAAGACCCAGAAAAATTAGAAAAAGGATTCCAAATACTTGAAGATTGGGCACATAATGCTTTATTAACTAATGAAGAAATAGATAATGAAAGGGGCGTAGTTTTAGAAGAGTACAGACTTGGGAAAGGAGCAGATGAGCGCATGATGCAAAAATATTTACCAAAAGTTTTATATGGTTCTAAATATGCTAAAAGACTGCCTATTGGTACAAAAGAAAACTTAGAAACTTTTGATTACGAAAGCATTAAGCGTTTTTACAAAGACTGGTACAGACCAGATTTAATGGCGATTATGGCAGTTGGAGACGTTGATGTTGAAACGCTTGAAGAAAAAATTAAAATGCATTTTGGTAAAATTCCATCTCCAGAAAATCCAAGACCAAGAGAAATATTTAATTTACCAAATCATGAAGAAACGTTTATAGCTATTGAATCTGATAAAGAAGCCATGTTTTCTAGGGTTCAAATTATGTTTAAAGACAACGACGTTAGTAAAGAAGACAAAACCCTAAATGAATACAGACACTCTATAATAGAATCTCTTTTTTCTCAAATGATTAATAATCGTTTAGATGAATTAAGAAACAGTGAAAACCCGCCTTTCGTTTATGGTTATTCGTATCATGGAGGTACTTGGGCTAAAACTAAAGACGCCTATCAATCGTTTGCTATGACAAGTGAAACAGGGCAATTAAATGCTTTAAAAACGCTATTAGAAGAAAACGAAAGAGTAAGAAAATTTGGTTTCAATTCTGGTGAATTTGAAAGAGCAAAAAAAGATATTATCTCACGTTTAGAAAAATCATTTAAAGACAAAGATAAAACTGAATCTAAGAGAATTATTGGAGAATATGTTAGAAACTTTTTAAGTAATGATCCGATTCCAGGAATTGAGTGGGAATATAATTTTAATAAAACCCAATTACCAACTATAACACTTGATGAGGTTAATAATCTAATCACTGATTACATCAAAGAAAATAACCGTGTTGTAGTAATAACAGGTCCTGAAAAAGAAGGTGTAACTAAAGTAACTGAAGATCAAATAACAGAATTATTAAATACTGTAAAGAATACAGATTTAAAGCCTTATGACGACGCTGAAATGGCAAATTCTTTAATTACAAATTTACCTGCAATCGGTGGAATAACAGACATGGTAAAAGATGAAAAGTTGGGAACTACAACTTTAACTTTAAGTAATGGAGCTACAGTAACTTACAAAATAACAGATTTTAAAAACGACGAAATATTATTTGATGCATTTAGTTATGGCGGTACATCTTTGTATTCTGATGAAGAATTTAAGGCTACAACTTTTGCTAACCGTGGGTTAACTGAAGCTGGGGTTAATGGATTTAACAAAGTAGATATGGGTAAAATGCTTTCTGGTAAAATTGTTAATGTTAGACCAAGTATAAGCAATATCAGTGAAGGGTTTTCTGGATCTTCAACACCTAAAGATTTTGAAACACTGTTTCAACTCACACATTTATATTTTACTGCTTTAAATAAAGATGACAAAGCATTTTCATCTTACTTAAATAAGCAAAAAGCCTTTTTAGGTAATTTATTAGCAAGCCCTCAAATATATTTTCAAATTGAAATGGGCAAATTCATGAATGGTAAAAACCCAAGATATACAGGGTTTCCAACCCCAGAAAAATTAGATGAGGCAAATTATGACTTAGCATACCAAAAGTATAAAGAGCGTTTTGCAGATGCTGGCGACTTTAAATTTTACTTTGTAGGTAACATTGACGAGAAAAAATTGATAGAATATAGTGCAAAATATTTAGCTAATTTACCTACTACTAATTCTAAAGAAATGTACAAAGTAACTGATTACAGACCTTTAAGTGGCGCGCATGAAAAGATAGTTGAAAAAGGCACAGACCCTAAAAGCTCTGTTCAAATAAGATATCAAGGCGAAACAGAATATAATGCTGAAGAAGCGTATGCACTAAAAAGCCTTTCTGAGGTGTTAACTATAAAATTAATTGAAAAACTAAGAGAAGAAGAAGGTGGTGTTTATGGGGTTGGAGCAAGAGCTAGTATTAGTAAAATACCTTATGGTTGGTATAACTTTACTATAAGTTTCCCTTGTGGACCAGAAAATGTAAATAAGCTAAAAACTGCAGCTTTAGCTGAGGTTCAAAAAATAATTGAAAATGGACCAACAGATGAAGATTTGGCAAAAGTTAAAGAAGCTCAAATTTTAGAACACAAGGAAGACCTTAAAGAAAATAAATTCTGGTTAAGTTTAATTAAAGATGTTGATTATGAATCTAAAAACCCATCAGAAGTTTTTGAATTTGAAAACAAGGTAACTAACCTTACTAAAGAAGACATACAAAATGTTGCCAAAAAATACTTAACTAAAGGAGCTATTATAGGTATACATAACCCAGAAATATAGTTTTAACTTATATATTTAAAAACTAATAAAGAAGCAATTTCTAGCTTCTTTATTAGTTTAATCAACTGTTAACAAGTTCGGTTTTTATTCCTCGTAAATAATCGTATTTTTGCCCTTAATAAAACCAAATCATTTAATGGGTAAAATCATTGCAATTGCTAATCAAAAAGGCGGTGTTGGAAAAACGACAACATCCATAAACTTAGCAGCTTCACTAGGTGTTCTAGAAAAAAAAGTATTACTTATAGATGCTGACCCTCAAGCAAATGCAACTTCTGGAATAGGAATAGATGTAGAATCTGTAGATATAGGAACTTATCAACTTTTAGAGCATTCTAATACAGCTAAAGAGGCTATTATAAGCACCGAAACACCTAACTTAGATATTATTCCTTCTCATATCGATTTAGTAGCTATTGAAATAGAACTTGTCGATAAAGACGAACGCGAATACATGCTAAAAAAAGCATTAAAAGATATCAAGGATGAATACGATTACATCATTATTGATTGCGCACCATCGTTAGGCTTATTAACCCTAAATGCGCTAACTGCTGCTGATGCGGTAATTATTCCGATTCAATGCGAATATTTTGCACTAGAAGGTCTGGGTAAATTATTAAACACAATAAAAAGTGTTCAAAAAATACATAATCCAGAATTAGATATAGAAGGTTTGCTACTAACCATGTACGATTCGCGCTTGCGTTTGTCTAATCAAGTGGTTGAAGAAGTACAAAAACATTTTAACGATATGGTATTTAAAACTATCATTCAGAGAAATGTAAGACTCAGTGAAGCACCAAGTTATGGTGAAAGTATAATTAATTATGATGCAAGTAGTAAAGGTGCTAACAATTACTTAAGTTTGGCAAAAGAAGTCATCAATAAAAACGCTTAATTATGGCTAAGGCAACTAAAAAACAGGCTTTAGGAAGAGGTTTATCAGCACTATTAAAAGACCCAAGTAACGACATTCAATCTGTACAAGACAAAAACGCCGATAAAGTAATAGGTAATATTATTGAATTAGATGTTGATTTTATTGAAGTTAACCCGTTTCAACCACGTACAAATTTTAGTGAAGAATCCCTTCGTGAATTAGCTTCGTCTATAAAGGAATTAGGTATTATTCAGCCTATAACGGTTAGAAAATTAGGATTAAACAAATATCAACTCGTTTCTGGTGAGCGTCGTTATAGAGCTTCAAAATTATTAGGTTTAGAAACAATTCCTTCTTACGTTAGAATTGCTAACGATCAAGAATCACTTGAAATGGCTTTGGTTGAAAATATTCAACGTCAAGATTTAGACCCTATTGAAATTGCCTTATCATACCAACGTTTAATCGACGAAATCAATTTAACACAAGAGCAAATGAGTGAGCGTGTTGGAAAAAAACGTTCTACCATAGCTAACTATTTACGATTATTAAAACTAGACCCTATTATCCAAACAGGAATGCGTGATGGTTTTATTTCCATGGGTCATGGGCGTGCATTAATTGCTATTGATGACCAAACCATACAATTAAATATTTACGAAAAAATACTATCTAACAAACTTTCGGTTAGAGAAACTGAAAACCTGGTTCGTGATTTCAATACCACAGGACAAACTGAAAACACTTCAAAAAAATCAGTAAATGAAGACATGCCAAAATTTGTTAAAAAAGGCATTGCTGCATTTTCTGAATACTTTGGACATAAAATTGACGTTAAAGTCTCTAAAAATGGCAAAGGAAAAATTACGATTCCTTTTCATTCAGAAGAAGATTTTAATCGTATTAAAAAATTAGTTCAAGGTGCAAAATAAAATCCTTATAACAGGAATAGTAGCATGCTTACTTTGTTTCTCTTCTTTCGCACAAGACAAGAAGAAAAAACAAAAAAAAGAACTTCCAAAAGAAGTTTTTATCGATTCAATTATTGAACCCAGTAAACCTATAAACCCATTATCGCCTGCTAAAGCTGCTTTCTATTCGGCTATACTTCCAGGTTTAGGACAAGCCTACAATAAAAAGTACTGGAAAATCCCTATCGTTTATGGTGCTATAGGTACAGGCGTTTATTTTTATATAAATAACAACAAAGAGTATATTAGATATCGGGACGCCTACAAAAGAAGACTTGCAGGCTTTACAGATGATGAATTTTATTTTGATTCTCAGGGCACTCCATTAACCACACCTAGAGTATCTACAGATCGGCTTCAAGACGCTCAAAAACTATTTCGCAGAAATAAAGAAATCTCATTATTAGTAACCCTTGGATTCTATGCCCTAAATATTATTGATGCTAATGTAGATGCACATTTATTACAATATAACGTAGATGAAAACTTATCTTTATCACCACATTATAAGTTAAATGAACTTGATGCAACAAGCAATATAGGATTAACTTTAAATTTTAAATTTTAGCGCATAATGGACATTAAGCAAACCATACATAAACACAAATGAACATAGCATTACTTGGATACGGAAAAATGGGGAAAACCATTGAGCAGATTGCCATTAAACGCGGGCATAATGTAGTATTGGCTATTGATAAAGATGATAAAGATTACGATATTACTAAGGCTGATGTTGCTATAGATTTTAGTATTCCAACAGTGGCTTTTAATAATATTTCGAATTGTATTAATAATAATGTGCCTGTTATATCTGGAACTACTGGATGGCTGGATAAATATGATGATGCCGTTGCTTTATGTAAAGAAAAAAAAGGGGCTTTTATCTATGCTTCAAACTATAGTTTAGGTGTGAATATCTTTTTTGAACTCAACAAAACACTTGCAAAAATGATGAGTGCTTTAAAGCAGTATAATGTTTCTATGGAAGAAATTCATCATACACAAAAGCTAGATGCACCAAGTGGTACTGCAATTACTTTGGCTAATGGTGTTATTGAAAAGCATGACAGTTATGATAACTGGAAGCTTGACAAAAATGGAAAAAGCACAATTCCAATTGTTGCAAAACGTATTAATGACGTTCCTGGAACACATACTGTAACCTACGAAAGCGAAGTAGATACCATAAACATAGAACATATTGCACATACCAGACAAGGTTTTGCTCTGGGCGCAGTTGTTGCAGCGGAATGGATCGCTGGAAAAACGGGTATTTTCACCATGAATGATGTGTTAAATATTGGTTAACATTCAATAAACCTGTAACAATACAAACGCTGTTACTACTAACAAAAAATTAAAATTTTGAGATTATGACTTGGACACAATGGTTTATATTCATCTTAATAATTCAAGTAATTCATGGTTTAGGTACTTGGAAATTATATATTAAAGCAGGGAGACAAGCCTGGGAAGCCTTTATTCCTGTATATAATGGTATCGTATTAATGAAAATCATCAACCGCCCTTGGTGGTGGATTATTTTATTGTTCCTACCTATTGTAAATCTTATTATGCTTCCTGTAGTGTGGGTTGAAACTGCTAGAAGTTTTGGAAAAAACACAACTCTGGATACTGTTTTAGCTGTTATAACACTCGGGTTTTACAACTATTATCTCAATTATGTAGCTGATGTAAATTATATTGAAAACAGAAGCTTACACCCAAACACGTCGGGTGGTGATTGGATAAGTTCTATTTTATTTGCTATTGTGGCGGCAACCATTGTTCATACCTATTTTATGCAACCGTTTACGATTCCTTCTTCATCACTTGAAAAATCACTACTTGTAGGCGATTTTCTTTTTGTAAGTAAATTTCATTACGGCGCAAGAGTACCAATGACAACAGTTGGAGCGCCTATGGTTCATGACACAATCCCTGGTTTAAATAAAAAATCATACTTATTTAATGATCATTTTGAAGAACGTAAAACGTCATGGAAAAACAAATTACAACTTCCTTATTTAAGGTTTCCTGGTTTTGAAAAAATTGATAGAAATGAAATTGTCGTTTTCAATCAGCCAGCGGATACCTTAAAGGATATGAATGTTTTTAAACCAGATAGAAACTATTACAAACCTATTGATAAAAAGACCAACTTGGTTAAACGCTGTGTTGGTGTTGCTGGAGATTCTCTTGAGGTTAGAAATGGCTACGTTTATATTAACGGAAAGAAAAACGAATTACCAGATAGAGCGCATTTACAGTTTAGTTATCTAGTGCAGCCAAAAACAAATCAGTTTAATCCTAAGTTCATTAAAGATCGCTATGATATTACTGATGGTTTTGGCATCATGAACAGCCAGAATACCTATTATTTTTCAGCTATTTCTGATGAAGCTTTATCTAAGTTTAAGAATCACCCAAATGTTGCTAGCATAACACCGAATAAACAAGAAAAAGGTGTAAGAGATTCTGATATTTTTCCACATGACCCAAATTACAATTGGAATGTTGACTTTTTTGGACCTTTATATATTCCTGAAGAAGGAAAAACCATCGCTATTAATTTAGAAGTTTTACCTTTATATAAACGTGTTATTACAGAATATGAAGGCAATACTCTTCAAGTTAAAGGCAATCAAATTTTAATTAATGGTGAAGTAACAGACACTTATACCTTCAAACAAAATTATTATTGGATGATGGGTGACAATCGTCACAACTCGATTGATGCTAGACGCTGGGGATTCGTGCCGTTTGATCATGTAGTTGGTAAACCTGTATTTATTTGGATGAGTTGGGATGGTATTAAAAATCCACGTTGGGAACGCTTCTTCACAACCGTTAGCGGAAGTGGAAAGGCCACCTCATACCTTATACCCTTTTTGGTTTTATTATTTGGTTGGATGGGGTTCAACAAATGGAGACAGCGCAAAAAAGTAAGCAAATAAACTTTAATCTACTTTTGCTTAAACTCACCTTTTAAAGACTAAGCATATTTATGAATATTAAAGGGTTTTTCTTTATTGTATTTATTTCGTCTGCTTCGTTTAGTCAGAATAGAACGAGTTTACATAGCAACTCTAATATTTGTAATGTAAAATTAGATTCCATAAATGAAACAGCTATCACTAAAAATTTTGTTTTAGGTAAGTTTGATTACAGAAATCATGAGCTTTTCACAAAAGCAAATGCTGTTCATGCTTCAAAAAATTTATACCTAAATAAAAAAGTTTACAGTACTTTTATAAGGATGTTCAATCAAGCTAAAACTGATGGAATAACTTTAAAAATCATTTCTGGGACTAGAAATTTTGATGAGCAAAAAGCTATTTGGGAACGAAAATGGAAAAAACACAAAAAACTAGAACCTATTGAGAGAGCAAAAAAAATATTAGAGTATAGTTCTATGCCTTCAACATCCAGACATCACTGGGGAACAGATATAGACTTGAATAGTTTCGCAAATTCCTATTTTGAAAAAGGTCAAGGCGCAAAAGCATATAAATGGCTTTTGAAAAATGCAAACAGCTATGGTTTTTACCAAGTTTATACAGATAAAAATACAGGAAGAACAGGTTATAATTTAGAACGCTGGCATTGGTCTTACCTACCATTAGCAAGTAAATATCTTAGTTATTACAATACACACGTGGATTATTCAGACATATTAGGTTTTAAGGGTTCTGAATTAGCAAAAGAATTACATATTATTCCCAATTATGTCAATGGTATTTCTGAAAAATCTAAACGAATAACATATTCACAGAAATGAAAATTGTTATACACCCAACTTATTTTCCTAATCTAGTGCACTTCGTTGCTATTGTAAATGCAAATGAAGTTGTTTTAGAAATGGATGATAATTTTTTGAAGCAAACCTATAGAAACCGGGCGTACATTTATGGCGCCAACGGAAAGTTAGGTCTAAATATTCCTGTGATTCACTCACAAAATAATCGCCAGAAATACAGAGATGTTAAAATCTATAATCAAGACCATTGGCAAAGTTCACATTGGAAATCGTTACTTTCCGCCTATAGAACATCCCCTTTTTTTGAATATTATGAAGATGATCTTCAACATTTATTTACTGAAAAAGCAGAATTTCTTTTAGATTTTAATATGAAATGTTTTGAAGTGATTTGTGATTGTTTACAATTGGAACTGAACATATCAAGAACAGAAACATTTCAAAAAATTATTGAGGATAAAACAGATTTTAGATACTTAGTAAATGCTAAAAAGGAAGTGTCTTATACATTTGAAACTTACACGCAAGTTTTTAACAACAAATATGGTTTTATTCCTAATTTAAGCATTTTAGATTTACTTTTTAATGAAGGCCCTAATGCTTTGAATTACTTAGAGTCTCAAACAATAATATCCCTGTAATGACACAAACACTTATTCATTATGGCTGTCATTTTTTATTACCACTCATTGTCGCTTTACTATTTTTTAAATCGAATTGGAAGTATGCTTATCTTATTATGATTGCAGGAATGTTGATTGATTTAGATCATTTATTAGCAACTCCTATGTTCGACCCCAACCGATGTAGTATTGGTTATCATCCTTTACACTCTAGTTTTGCTATTCTGTTTTACGTGTTTTTATCTATTCCGAAGAAATCTCGATTGGTTGGGTTGGGTTTAGTAATTCATATTATTTCTGATGCTTTGGATTGTTGGCTTATGTGAAAGTTGTTAGGCAGAAGTTCGCGGATTTTTCACAGAGATGGACGGAGAAATTCGAACTTCAATTATTACTTTCAGATTCTAAAAAATTAGTCGCGCAAAGACGCTAAGTCGCAAAGTTAAAAGCACTAACTGATTTCTGAAACTAAAAACTACTACACCAAGATTTGCTGAAGTTCGCGGAGTTTTCACAGAGATTCGCAGAGAAAAATAGCTTGATGTTGCTGAAAATATTGTCACGCAAAGGCGCTAAGACGCAAAGTTTTGAAATATCGAAGAAACTACGAATTTTAAATTTTATTTAAACTACTGAATACTGCTAACTGAATACTGCCTACTGAATACTGCCTACTTAACACTAAGAGTCGTCATGATAGGATAATGATCGGAATAGTGTTGGTTATAAGCTTGAAAACCATTGACATTAAAAGCTTTATCGGCAAAAATAAAATCTATTCGAACAGGGAAAAATTTAAAATCATAAGTACGTCCAAACCCATTTCCTGCTTCTTTAAAGGTGTCGTTTAAATCCCCTTTAATTTGTCTGTAAACATAAGAGAAAGCGGTATTATTAAAATCGCCACAGATTACTATTTTATATTTACATTGTTGTTTGTGCTTTAAAAACAATTCCGTTTGGAATTGTTGCATTTTAAATGTTGTGCCAATACGCTTAAAAAGACGTTCAGAATTTTCTTTTTTTAGATTTTCAACTTTAGTATCAATGTGCATCGACTCTAAATGAATATTATAAAACCTTATGGTGTCCTTCCCTTTTACTACATCGGCAAAAATGGCATTATTGGCAGTGTCTGGAAATTCAATAGAGCCAGAATTAACAATTGGAAATTTTGAAAAAATGGCTTGCCCAGATTTTATTTTCTTTCCTGAAAGTTTTTCAAACTTATACTTAAAAAAAGAAAAATCGATATTTTTTTGAGGATGATACTCTTGTATACTTAAAACATCAGGAGATTCTCTTTTAATAAAGTCAATAATTTTAGTTTCTATACCCTTTTCAGGAATCCATTCATAAAGATTAAAGAGCCTCACATTGTAATTCATCACTTTCATATTTTGAGGGTTTTCAATCTTTTTCGAAGCTGAAAACTTATATAATGATCCAAAAGAAAAGTAACCAATTAACAGCACAACAAATGATAACATAAACTTTCTTTTCAATTGAAAAATCCAATACAAAAAGAAAAGAACATTTAAAATTATTAAAAATGAAACGCCTAAATTAACTACGGCTAGTAAAGAAAATGTTTTAGGAGGCAAAAAAGGTAAAATGAACGATAGTAAGAGCAATACCGCCACAACAACATTTATAAAATAAATGATTTTATTTATAAAGCTTAGTTTTTTCATAGAATTGCTAGAAGCTAAATGACAGATGACTGATGTTTTACTTTAAGTTTCGCTTGAAAGCAATCATCATATTCATCAAATGAAATGATTCATTATAATGTATTTGAAGCTGTTCTTCTGAAATATACTTTCTTCTTAATGCTTTATGCAAACAAGTAACAACCTCAGCTAAAGAACGAATTGAATACCCTAAAAACCTATTTTGTTCAGGATTTGACTGACCAATAGAACCTTCAGAATTATTTAAAGCGACAGAGTCTATTGCTCTTAATAATTGAGAAGATAAATTATAATATTCTTTTTTAGGAAAATTATCAATCAAAATATTAACTACCTCTCCTAAATCCATAGCTTTTTGCCAAATAAGCAGTTTTTCAAACTTAAATTTACTCATAATTATGAGATTTCATGCAAGGTTTTGGTCTTCCGTATTCTATCATCAGTCTTCTGTCATCAAAATCACTTCCCTGCTTTAAATAAGAATTCCTTTTCTTCAGAAGTTAAACTATCATAACCACTTTTACTAATCTTATCTAAGATAACATCAATTTTCTTTTGATTGTTAAAGGCTTCAAAATCGCCTTTAGTATAGCCGCCTACTTTACTTTTATTTTTATGTACCGTTTTTAAAGGCGCTTTTTTTGATGCTTTGAATATATTAGTCACACTATCCATTAATTTTTCAAATCCTTTTCCTATGTCTTGTCCTTTAATTAATTGCTTCGCATAAAAGTAGCCTAAAAGTGCGCCTCCTAAGTGTGCCAAGTTTCCACCCGCATTTCCTGTTTCTGGATTGCTGATACCAGAGAAAACACCAATAACATCTAAAACCACAATAGCTGCACCAACATACCAAAGCTTTAAATTGAAGGTAAAAAAGCGTATCTCTTGGTTAGGCATATATGCACAAAGAAATATTAACAACGCTCTAACTGCTGCCGATGCCCCTAACAATCTTGAGTTCCCTCCAAACACACTAGGAAATAATGTGTAACAAAGCATAAATAATAAACCGCCAGCAATAGCGCCAAGAAAATAGATATTCAGTGCCATTTTAGGACTAAATAAGTTTAAGAACATACGCCCTAAAAAATACAACCAAAGCATATTAAATATTATATGCAGAGGATCATAATGAATAAACGCATACGTAATAATGCTCCAAGGTTTAATAATAAATTTTGAAAAACTACTTGGTAACTCAAACCAAACAAAATCAAATCTTAAGATTAAATGCAATAGAAAAACAACAACGTTAATGGCTACTATTTTTTCTAATACATTAAGATTGGAAAGCTTCTTTTTTATGTCTTGATTTAGTGAACTCATTAATTCCAACGGTTTTTATTAAACTGATTTTTCTTCCAATACCACATAATAAAAAAGCCAGTTAATGCGCCTCCAACGTGAGCCATATAAGCGGTATTACTTGGACTAAAGAATGATTGCCCTGTTATGCCTGAAACTAAATCTAAAATAATAATTCCAGGGATAAAGTATTTTGCTTTAATAGGAATTGGGAAAAATATCAGCATCAGTTTAGCTTCAGGATTCATCATACCAAAAGCTGCCAAAATACCCATAATACAACCAGACGCTCCAACCATAGACGCGTTGTATGCTGGATAAATAGCCTTCAACATTGAAACTTGAGACTGAGTTACACCAGCAATTGTTTCATTATTAGTAAGCATTTGTTTAATACTTTCTGAAGATAACCCAGAATCTAATAATGCATTATAATCAGGAAGATATAAAGAATAGTAAAACCCTACTTGAAGTAAAACGGCGCCTAAACCCGAAGAAATATATATAAACAAAAAACGCTTAGAACCTAAAACTTGCTCTACTGGTGAACCAAATATCCAAAGTGCAAACATATTATATAAAATGTGCATTAATCCACCATGCATAAACATGTGTGTAATAATTTGCCATGGTTTAAACGCATCATTTTTCGGAAAATACATGGCAAACCACTCATAAAATAAATCACCACCTCCAATGGTTAACGTGCCGATAAACATAATCGTGTTAATGATTATTAAATGTTTAACGGTTTCTGAAATTCGCATCATATATTAAATAAATTTTTTATCTAACTCGTCAACACTCATAGTTATAAATGTGGTTCTGTTAGTAGGCGATACATTAGGTTCTTTACAAGCAAACAACTTATTTACCAAATGTTCTTGTTCATCTTTTTGTAAGGACTGCCCTGTTTTAATAGCCAGACTTATTGCCATTGATTTTGCTAACAAATCGGAAGCACTAAAATGACTATCAGGTACTTCGTTTTCTACATCACTTATTAGTTGTTCTAAAATAATAGACACTTCACTTTCTGGAACACCAATAGGTACACCCGTAATATCAATAGATTCATTATTAACGCTTGAAAACACAAAACCAGTATGTTCTAAATCGTCTTTTAACTGATTTATAATAGCAATATCTTGCGGTGAGAAATGAAGTTGAAGTGGAAATAATAATTGTTGACTTGCCGCCTCTTTAATCGTTAAATTCTTTAGAAAATCTTCATATAAAACACGTTGATGCGCGCGATGTTGATCAATTACCAACATTCCCGATTTTATGGCACTCACTATATATTTATTATGAATTTGATACGTTGTATTGGTTTGTTCTACTTGATTATCATCATCAAAAATTGATGCTGTTTGTTCTTCGCTTTCAAACTGAACTTCTGTAAAGTCTTGCTTCGAGTCATTCCCCTTTGATTCTAACCCAACATATAAACTTTCCCAACTTGTGGTTGGTTCTTTTTTATACGCTACCGCCCTAGCTTTTGAGGCTGTTTCCTCTTGAAACGGATTAAAACTCTTATCTACTTCAACTTTTGGGATATGGGTATCTTTATTCTTATGATTATAGGGCGTATCTAAATTTGGGTCGCGCTCAAAATCGAGTACCGGTGCAATATTAAACTGCCCTAAACTATGTTTTATAGCAGAACGTAACAACGCGTAAAGCGTGTGTTCATCATCAAACTTAATTTCTGTTTTTGTTGGATGAATATTAATATCTATGGTTTGTGGATTAACTGTTAAATTTAAAAAGTAACTGGCATGCGTTCCATTTTTAAGTAATCCTTCAAAAGCCGATGCAATAGCATGATTTAAATAGGCGCTTTTAATAAAGCGGTCATTAACAAAAAAGTACTGCTCACCTCTTGTTTTTTTAGCAAATTCAGGTTTACCTACAAATCCTGAAATTTTGAGTACTTCAGTATCTTCTTCAACAGGTACCAATTTTTCATTGGTTTTATTCCCGAAGATATTAACAATCCGTTGACGGTAATTACTAATTGGTAAATTAAAGGCTTCACTTCCGTTGTTATATAAAGCAAAACTTATACTAGAATGTGCTAATGCAACACGATGAAACTCATCAATAACATGGCGTAATTCTACCGTATCAGATTTTAAAAAATTCCGTCTTGCAGGAATATTAAAAAAGAGATTTTTTACCGAAACAGATGTTCCTGTAGGCGTTACAACCACATCTTGTGAAACCACATTACTACCTTCTATAACTAAACATGTACCAATATCATCTTGTTCTTGTTTCGTTTTTAATTCCACATGCGCAATAGCTGCTATACTTGCTAAAGCTTCACCTCGGAAGCCTTTGGTGTGTAATTGAAATAAATCTTCAGCACATCTAATTTTTGATGTAGCATGACGCTCAAAACTCAATCTTGCATCGGTTTGACTCATACCCTTACCATTGTCAATAACTTGAACAAGGGTTTTTCCAGCATCTTTTATGATAAGTTTTATAGTATCCGCTCCAGCATCAATGCCATTTTCAAGAAGTTCTTTTACCACAGAAGCAGGACGTTGTACAACTTCTCCAGCAGCTATTTGATTTGCTACATGATCGGGTAAAAGCTGTATAATGTCTGCCATATATTATTTAGGTAAGAATATAGATAAATCGAAATCGATAATAAATAAAAACACTAAAAGAAGTACAGCAATAATAATTAAAATACGCTTGTTAGCTTGTCTATCTGGGTTATTTTTTAGGTCGTTTAATGCGTCATTAAATGTCCCTTTTAGTCCTTTATTGGCGCCAACCGTTTTTCTGTGTTCATCAAACTTATGCTTAATTTCAAATGGACTGCCTTCACCCTTATCATCGTAATAACGTGGTGTGTAACTAAATTTTTTATTTTTACGCAGTTTTAAAATTCCCATGATTTCTAAGTTTTTGGTTACATGTATTTTTTTTCTAATACATACATACAAATCAATAATAATACCAAAACCAAGATTAAGACTTTCATCGACATGGCACCTCGTGTTTTTACTTTTGTGCCTTTACTTTGTTGCCATTTTGAAACAAAATCCTTGGTGTTAGAATTTTTATCTAAACTAGAATCTGCTTGACTTTCTTTTGAAAATCTCGGTTTATAATTAAACGTTTTATGTTTACGTTGCTTTAACAAAATCTTGTGCTGTTGTGCCCCAAAAATACTCAAAATTAGACAGAAACTACGGATTGAAATGCCAAAAATTGTTAACAAACCGCATAGGGCAAATTCCAAAAAAAAAGAAAAAAACTAAATTCCAAAAGCCTGTAAGATTGTTACTATAAGATGCACAAGGAGAAAAATAGTCTCGCAAAGACGCCAAGTCGCAAAATTTTAAAAGAGACGAGAGACGGACGACCAACAAATATTGAATGTCAATTGCGACTGCAACTGTGACTGCGACTGCGACTACGACTAAATCTAACTATTCTTCCTAAGTTCCGCCATTTTAATAGCAGCAATAGCAGCTTCTATTCCTTTGTTTCCGTGTTTACCACCAGAACGTTCAATACCCTGTTCCATAGTATTATCTGTAAGGACACAAAAAATAACGGGTGTTTCACGCATCACGTTTAAGTCTTTAATACCTTGTGATACACCTTGGCAAACAAAATCAAAATGTTTAGTTTCTCCTTGAATAACACTACCAATAGCTATTACAGCATTAACCATTTGCTCTTGCATTTTTTTACAACCGTAAATCAATTCAAAGCTTCCAGGAACATTCCAACGAATTATATTATTAGGTAATACGCCATTTTCAATTAGCGTATCATGCGCCCCTTTATATAAACCTTCGGTGATATTATTATTCCATTCAGAAACAACAATCCCAAACCGAAATTTACTCGCGTTTGGGATTGTTGCTTTATCGTAATCTGATAAATTTTTATTTGCTGTAGCCATTATATAATTAAATTGGTATAGCTATTATTTGTTTGCCAACACCTGCGCTTTACCTATAAACACATCCACTTTAGAAGCTTCAGTAGAATTAGTGTAATCGTCTTTTATTCTTTTAAAATAAGCTAAAGCTTTATCTGCTTTTCCCAATTCTAAAGCTATAGTTCCAGCTTTAAATAAATACATTGGTGTTGTAAACTCATTATCACGCATTTCAGCAGCTTGCTCGTAGTAGTCTAAAGCATCTTCGGTTTGATTTAATTGTACAAATGCATCACCAATATTCCCTTTAGCTAAAGGCGCCAAAATCTCATCATCACTTTTAAAATTACTTAAATGCTCCACAGCATTTTTGTAATCTTTCAATCTTAAATAAGCTGTACCGGCATAGTAACTTGCAAGATTCGCAGAAGGTGTTCCGCTGTATTCTTCAATTATATCAAGCATCCCAAATTTACCTTCACCACCATTTAAGGCTAAGTTATAAAGAGAATCTTTTGCAGTACCAGTAACCGCTTGGTCAAAATATTTTTGAGCTTGAAACATATCATTCATAGCCGCTTCCTGTTTTGGTGTAGCAATGTATTCATTATATGCCAAAGACCCTAAAACCACAGCTGCAACAAGACCAATTATAATAAAAATATACATTTGGTTTTTTGCTACAAAATCTTCTGTTTTAGAAGCCGTTTCATCAAGTGTATTAAAAACCCCAGCAGTTGTAGAACCTTCTTCTATATTCTGTTGCTTTTCTCCTTTCGTTTTAGGTTTATGTCCTCTTTTTTTATAAGTTGCCATCTAATTGTTCTATATGATATGGTTCAAAACAATACGTCTGAACACAATTTATTAATGTGGCGCAAAAATATAATTTTTCTTCAGAACTAAAAGGGTATTTATTTGATATTTTTCAATAATTTGCACTTCTTTTTAAGAGTTTAACCACAAAACGCACTTAAAGTTGATTTTAAAATCACTTTCATTACTTAATTATAAAAATTTCGATAGTAAATCGTTCATTTTCAATGCTAAAATAAATTGTATTGTAGGAAATAATGGTATCGGAAAAACAAACGTGCTGGATGCTATATATCATTTATCATTCGGAAAAAGTTATTTTAACCCAGTAGCGACTCAAAATATTAAGCACGACGAAGATTTTTTTGTCATTAATGGCGATTATGATAAAGATGACAAAACCGAAAAAGTAGGGATTAGCCTAAAACGTGGGCAAAAAAAAGTGATTAAACGCAATGGAAAAGCCTATGAGAAATTTAGTGAGCATATTGGTTTTTTACCCTTGGTTATCATTTCTCCTGCAGATAGAGATTTAATTACAGAAGGTAGTAATACTAGAAGAAAGTTTATTGATAGCGTGATTTCCCAAAGTGATAAAACCTATTTAAATCACCTAATTAATTATAATAAAATACTAGCACAACGTAATGCTTTGTTAAAATATTTCGCACTCAATCACACTTTCAACAACGACACTTTAGAGGTTTATAATGCGCAGCTTACAGAATATGGGGCGCCAATATTTGAAAAGCGAGATGCCTTTTTAAAAGTGTTTATTCCTATTTTTAAATCGCGTTACTTAGCTATTAGTAATGGTAACGAATCTGTTGATTTAATTTATGAAAGCCATTTATTTGAAGACGATTTAAGTACACTTTTAAGAGCCTCGATAAATAAAGACAAAGCATTGCAATACACAAGTATTGGAATTCATAAAGATGATTTACACTTTAATATTGAAGATTATCCTATTAAGAAGTTTGGAAGTCAGGGACAGCAAAAATCTTTTTTAATCGCTTTAAAACTGGCGCAGTTCGATTTTATAAAAGCGCAAAGTGGCGTAAACCCAATTTTGCTACTCGATGATATTTTTGATAAATTAGATGAACAACGTGTGGCACAAATTATTAAATTAGTGGATGATGAGAATTTCGGGCAACTATTTATTAGCGACACACATGCGGAACGAACAGAAAATGCTGTGAAGCAGGTGCATCAGTCTTATGAGATTTTTAAGTTATAATGTGCTTTTGCAAACTAACTACTGACCTCTAAAAAGCTTAATGAAATCTGCTCTTTTCAATCATTTCTTTAAAAATTTGCCATTTCTTGATATCTCCATCAATATTATAAGTTACAGAATTTTTAAAGGCACTTGTAATACCTCCAATAACAGCTCCTCCAATAGCGCCTAATCCTCCAATAGTCGCAGCTCCTTCACCTGCGGTATAACCAAGAAAAGCGTCAGGATCTGCGGTTGATACGCCCAGAACAACCCCTATAATTGCTCCAGTTGCAGTCGCGGTTAATACATTATGTCCCGCAGATTTTTTGGTTTTTACATAACCTATGTCTTCAATACCCAATTCAATTAATTTATCTTCGTTTTTCAATCCGAAAACACTATCATTAATAAATGTAATATGTCCTTTTGCTATTTTTTTTCCTTCTATTGAATACACTCTAACAAAAAGATCATGCCATTTTAATTCCTTTTGAGAATAAGCATTGGCACTAAATATTATAGCAATGCATCAAAAAATTAACAGACTGCGTGAACGTATAAGAATTGATAATGATGCCTTTGATTTTGAGTAAGCCGTATGAGTGAGCGCATTAGGGATTGCAGTGGAAAGCCCACAGCGAGGTACGAGCGAGGACTTGCAACGGAAAGCCCGACCCTTGGGGTAATGCCAAAAACATTATATTAAAGTGACTTTTTTAAGAGTTGCGAGTCCAAATAATAAAGAAGTTAAAAATATTTTACCTTTTTTGTAACAAAATGAAACATTTATACGTATAACTATTGAACGACCTATTTATTCACAATTAAATTCAGGATAACATTAGATGAGACAACTTAAAATTACGAAGCAGGTAACTAATAGAGAGACCGCTTCGTTAGATAAATATCTACAGGAAATTGGTAAGGTTGATTTAATTACAGCCGATGAAGAGGTTGAATTAGCGCAACGTATTAAAGCTGGTGATCAATTAGCTTTAGAGAAGCTAACAAAAGCTAATTTACGTTTCGTTGTATCTGTAGCTAAACAATATCAAAACCAAGGTTTAACGTTACCAGATTTAATTAATGAAGGTAATTTAGGTTTAATTAAAGCGGCACAACGTTTTGATGAAACTCGTGGTTTTAAATTTATATCGTACGCTGTGTGGTGGATTCGTCAATCGATTCTTCAAGCATTAGCGGAGCAATCTCGTATTGTACGTTTACCATTAAACAAAATTGGTTCTATTAACAAGATTAATAAAACATTTGCCTTTTTAGAGCAAAGTCATGAACGTCCACCTTCGGCTGAAGAAATTGCTAAAGAGTTGGATATGACTATTAATGATGTTAAAGAGTCTATGAAAAACTCTGGACGTCACGTAAGTATGGATGCCCCTTTAGTTGAAGGTGAAGACTCCAATCTTTACGATGTACTAAATAGTGGCGAATCGCCAAATCCGGATCGTGAACTATTACACGAATCTTTACGTACAGAGATTGAACGTGCTTTGGAAACATTAACACCTCGTGAAGCAGATGTTATTCGTTTATACTTTGGTTTAGGTAACCAACACCCAATGACTCTTGAAGAAATTGGAGAGACTTTCGATTTAACTCGTGAGCGTGTAAGACAAATTAAAGAAAAAGCTATTCGTAGATTAAAACATACCTCTAGAAGTAAAATATTAAAGACTTATTTAGGATAGTAATTAGTGCTAATTACGACTAAATTACAATAACAAACAGTTACAACATAACTGTTCGTTTTTTGATTGATGAAAGAACCCCCGGCTGATTACCGGGGGTTTATTTTTTTATTAGCCAGCATTAAAAAAATCAATTTCTCACTAAAATTCATTCTTATATCTTTTTTAGTTAATTTAGCTCGAACCTAACAAAAACCAACCATTATTAAATATGATTAAAACAATTTGCTATATAAGTGATTCTCTAGAACATGAATGCTTAGATAAATTAACGACATTATATCTTAAAGCGAAAGCGAATAATCTTAAACATAATATAACCGGTGTACTTATTTATAAAAACCAAAATTTTTTACAAGTTCTAGAAGGTGAAGAAACCGTTATTCATGAAACCTATAAAAGAATTGAAAATGATTCTAGGCATAAAAACATTATTAAAGTTATAAACACGACTATTGAAGAACGTATTTTTGAGGATTATAACTTCGGGTTTACCATTGTAGATAACAAGCAAGGTTTAAAGAATCTTTATGACTATTTAGAATGGTTAAGAGCCGCAGAGAATAAAATAGCTAATAAAGTAATTACAATGGTTGAAAACTTTATTGAGCGCAAATAACAAAAAATGGGTAAAACCACTATTTTTGCTGCTACTAAAAACAACATATTAATATGAGCTCTAAATTAATTGCCCCTTCCATTCTAGCAGCAGATTTTGCTAATCTTAAACGCGATGTAGAAATGGTTAATAAAAGCGAAGCTGATTGGTTTCATATTGATATTATGGATGGTGTTTTTGTTCCGAATATTTCGTTTGGCATGCCTGTTTTACAAGCCATTAGTAAACATGCCAAAAAAACTATTGATGTGCATTTAATGATTGTTGACCCTGATAGGTATATAAAAACTTTTGCCAAATTAGGAAGTAATATTTTAACTGTACACTATGAAGCATGTCCCCATTTACATAGAACTTTACAAGCTATAAAAGCAGAAGGTATGCAAGCTGGAGTTGCTTTGAATCCGCATACAAATATTAGTCTTTTAGAAGACACTATTAATGATATTGACCTAGTTTGCCTTATGAGTGTTAACCCTGGTTTTGGAGGCCAAAGTTTTATAGAAAACACTTATGCTAAAATTAAACAATTAAAAGATTTAATTACAAGAAAAGATGCCTCAACTAAAATTGAAATTGATGGAGGTGTTACTAATAAAAACGCAAAACAACTGGTTGATGCTGGAGCAGATGTGTTAGTAGCTGGAAGCTATGTTTTTAAAAGCCAGAATCAACCTGAAACTATAAAGGATCTAAAAGCCCTTGCTAATTCTTAAAACTGTTTAATAAAATAGTTTAATAAATCGGTTGTTGTTACGATACCCATCAAAGCGCCATCATCTACAATTGGCAATGCATGAAATTCGCGGTCAGCTAAAATTTTAGCAACTTCTTTAATTGTAGTTTCACTAGTAACTGTAACCACATTTTTAACCATTACCTGTTCTATGGTGAACATATTATAAACAACTGATTCAACTGAATTAATTTCTTCATCATGAGTTTCAGCAAAACTAATCCGCATTAAATCTGTATAACTTAACATTCCTATTATAGCCTCGCCTGAAACTACTGGTATATGTTTTATTTTATGTCTATTAAAAAGCATTTCTGCTCTTTCTAAATCATCTTCTCTTGTCAATGCTATAATATTTTTGGTCATTATAGCAGAAATTGGCACACGGTCTCTCATAGTTTTCGATTTAAATCCTAAAGTAAAATTACTTCAGAATGAGAAAATATTTTATGACATAAATCACTTAATGCAAATATGTGAATACCGTTTTTTTAAGAGTGAAAAATGTGTTAAAACTGCTTTAATAAGTATTTTATAAGGTCGGTAGTGGTTACGATACCAACTAATATGTTATTATCAACTACAGGTAAAGCATGAAATTCTTTGGTTGCTAAAATTTCTGCTACTTGTTTTATTGAATTAGAAGATGAAATAGTTATAATATTCCTTTTCATTACTTGTTTGATAGTAAACATGTTATAGACAAGTGCATCAACACCTTCATCAATATTGTCTGTTAAATCTGCAAAACTGAGCCTTAACAAATCGGAATAACTCAACATACCCACTACAGCATTACTTGAAACTACTGGAATATGCCTAATATGATATTTTTTAAAAAGGTGTTCTGCTTTCTCAAGACTATCATTCTTTTTTAATGTGATGACATTCTCGGTCATTATCATTGAAATTGGTGCTTTTCGTATCATGACATTAAGTCTTAAAGTTTAATTACTCTAAAATTATTAAACTAAACCTTTAAAAAGTATGATAAAAGTCATGGAGCTAAATTAATACCTCTTAAAAATGAATATTTATTTTACTTTAAAATAAACTTCAAGGCACTGGATTCTATATTCTTGAGGTGCTTCAATAAATAATTTTAAGATAACAGCTCAAAACTTAATATTATTAGTAAATAAATCAAAACCAAGTAGCTAGTAATTTTTTTATATGCAACACGAAAAACATTTGATTTACTCTTGTTTTTAACTGTTTTTTATGTAATATCAACAACATAATTGTTTATTTTTATTTACATGTTAGTATAAATTAATTTTGTGAACTTTAAAACTTATTTCAAGCATGAAAACTTCAACAAAAGCACAGTTACTAAAAACAAGCACGCCTACAATAGCAACCATTTTATATAAATTAGGCTTAAAGAATCAATTTATTCAAGATGTTAAGCCATTAGCCTCTGGAAAGCCAAATATGGTTGGTGAAGCTTATACCCTACGCTACATACCAGCAAGAGAAGATCTAAATCCAATCACTGTATTTAGAGATCCTAAGCATCCTCAACGCGTGGCAGTCGAAGCATGTCCAGAAGGTTCTGTTTTAGTGATGGATAGTAGAAAATCTGCCAGAGCAGCTTCTGCTGGTTCTATCTTAGTTACTAGACTCATGGTACGCGGGGCAGCCGGTGTCGTTACAGATGGTGGATTTCGTGACTCCGGTATAATTGCTAAGCTACCATTTCCTTCTTTTCACAAAACACCTTCGGCACCTACAAATTTAACATTGCATCAGGCATTAGATATTAATGTTCCAATAGGATGCGGTGATGTTGCTGTTTTTCCTGGAGATGTTATTGTTGGTGATGATGATGGGGTTATGGTAATACCTGCAAATGTTGCAGACAAGGTGGCTGAGGAAGCAAGTAAAATGGAATTGTATGAGGCTTATGTTACCGAGAAAGTTATGGAAGGGCGCCCAATTATTGGTTTATATCCTTTAACCTCTGAAGACAATATTAAAGATTTTGAAAATTGGAAAGCGCTAAAAAAGAAATAAT
>NZ_CAXBLF010000045.1:0-28750 GCF_963976535.1 uncultured Algibacter sp.
TAATTATTATGCTCAAACTCTCTCATAATTTACCATTCTAATAAAATACGTTGTGCTGAAAAACCAGGACCAAAACTTAACATAATACCTTTGTCGCCTTTAGGAATATCTCGATCCATAAAACGCTCTAACACGTACAATACTGTTGCACTACTCATATTGCCATAAAGTCTTAAAACTTCTTTTGTGTCGTCTATATTCTTGCCTAGAGCTCCAAACAAATCTTCAACGGTTTGTACAATTTTCTTTCCACCTGGGTGAAAAACCAAATGATTAATATCTTGGATTGTTAAATTATTCCGTTCTAAAAATGGATGAATAATTTTAGGAAAATGATTGGCAATGGTTTGCGGTACAGATTGATCTAGCACCATTTGCAACCCTGAATTTCTAAGTTTGAATCCCATCATCTGTTCTGCATCAAAAAAATGATACATGGCTTCATCTTTAATTTCTGGACCAATCTCATCCTCATAAGATGATAAAATAACACTGGCACAACCATCACCAAAAATAGCTGCACTAACAATATTCACCATAGAATAATCTTCTAATTGAAACGTAGCCGTAGGCGATTCTACCGCAATGACAACAGCTCGTTTATTGGGATTTGCTTTTAGAAAATTCTTGGCATATAAGATGCCTGATACGCCAGCGGCACAACCCATTTCGGTTACAGGCAAACGCACAATATCTTGTTTCATCTTTAAATTATTAATAAGATAAGCATCTAAAGAAGGAATCATAATACCCGTGCAACTTACGGTAATAATATAATCTATGTCTGTTGGTTTTAAGACTGCTTTGTTTAAGACCTTGTGTAAGCATTTTTCAGCAAGTTGAATACATTCTTTAGTATAGATGTCGTTTTTATCTTCAAAGGAGGTGTTTAAAAAAACAGCTTCTGCATCCATTATAGAGTACCGTTTATCTACAGCGGCATTTTCAAAAATCTTAAGAACCTTGCGTTTAAATCGTTGGTCTTGTCCGTTTAACCAAAGCTCAACATAGGGCAAAATATCCTTAGTTTCTCTGGTGTATTTTGGAAGTTGTTTTGCAACTGATGTTATTTTTACGGCCATTTATGTTCTAATTAACCATTGGTAGCGAAATGCCCATTTCCAATGAATTTGTGATTTGAGGTTTAACGCTTTTGAAATATGTACTAAATCTTCTCTTTTAAATGCGCGCAAAATAGAGGTTAACCCATCTTCTTTAATCATGTGGTTTGATATTACCAAACCTAATATCTTAAATAATCCATAAGCTATTTCGCTTCGCTGTAAATCATTAACAACAATTCCTAAATTAGCCTTCTTTGAAAGGTTAGATAATAGGGTTTTAATATCTTCCTCTTTAAAATGATGTAAAAAAAGGGTTGTTAATACCACGTCATAATCCAACTCTTGAAACGCTTCTGAAAACACATCTTCATTTCTAAAAGATAATTCGGGATAATCTACGGATAATTCGGTAGCATAATCGACCGCATCTTGGTTAGCATCTATACCAACAAGATTAAAACTATAATTGTGTTTTCTACCATAATCTGCAACTAACCTCAAGATATCACCGTGCCCACAGCCTAAATCTAATATGGTATAGGTTTTATTTTTAGGTTGCTGTTTTAGCAACTGTTCAATACCATTTAAGGTAATACGATTGCCACCAAGCCATTTATTAATATTGCCTAGTTTATCTAAAGTATCGCGAAGTAAATCGCCTTTCATGGAAAAATCGTCCATCAATTCGGTTTCACTGCTTCTATATGTGGTATCTAAAAATAAGCTCATTTCACTGTCATAGGTTTGCCGTGAGTCATTTTAATAATAAGAGGAACTAAGAATGGAAAACACCTTAAAAGGGTTAGTATTTTTGGTGCAAAAAAATCTTTTCTAAAAAAATAGGCGATGGTATGACCTGCTTTTAGCCTTAAATTAAAGGTTTTTTTCCACCGCTTGGCATATTGATTCTCTAACGCTTTTCGTGATTCAATTTTTCCTTGAAGATAATCAATTATGAGTTCTGACGCTAATTGTGCTCCTCTAATTGCTATACCCATACCATTACCACACAACGGATGAATCATGCCTGCTGTATCGCCACACATTATGATATGATTCTCCACAGGGCTTTTAGTTTGAAATGAAATTTGACTAATGGTCAAAGGTTTTTCAAATTGTGGTTTTGAGTTCTTAAAAATAGCTTTTAATGCCTTGTTTTTAAATAACACTTCCTCGTTAAAAGTCTCAATGTTTTTATATGTTTTAAAGGCTTTATAATTAGTGATATAGCATAAATTAATATGATTATTTTCTGTTTTTGAAACACCACAATACCCGCTTTTAAAATTATGAAGCGCCACTTTATTGTCCGGAAATTCTCCTGCTACGTGCATCTTTACAGCCAAATAAGGGGATTGTTTTTTAACAAACTTTCTTTGAAGTTGTATGTCGATATTGGAGCGCTTCCCGTAAGCACCTATAACAATTTTAGATTTCAAAATGTTATTTGATTTGGTTTCTACTCGAAAAATATCAGCCTCAAAATCAACATTAATGACAATATCATGAAGTACCTCAACACCGCTCTTAATGGCCAAGTGGTAAAGTTGAAAATCAAACTCATAACGACTTATTCCAAAACCACCAAGAGGAAGTTTTGCTTCAATACTTTTATTATTGTGCGTGGTTAATTGAAATTTAGAAATCCGTTTTGCACCAAATTCAAAAGGATTAAATCCTAAAAAATCCAAATAAGGCAGTGTTTCGTTAGACACGTATTCACCACAAACTTTATGTTTTGGGTAAGTGTTTTTTTCAATAAGTAACACCTTAAAATTTGCTTTGGTTATGTGTATAGCACTTGTAAGTCCTGCTAACCCGCCTCCAACAATTATAACATCATACTGGTGTGGTGTCATTTATAAATTATGATAATGAACTACATTAATTTTCACAGTATTACTCATTACTATACTTCTGCCCCCGACATCAAAATTTCTACGATTAATCTCAAAGCTCGATGATATTATATATTGTTTATTAATCTTATCACGATTAACGGTAATACTTATTTCTTTGGTTATTCCTTTAATAGTTAAATCGGCAATCAGAGTGAATACACCATCAGATTTTGTGTTTATTGCTTTACTTACCAATGTTATACTTTCATAGTTTTCAACATCAAAATAATTAGCTTTCAAAAGGTGTTTATCTCTACTTTTCATACCTGTTTCGATGGAAGCTACTTTTATGTCTCCTTTAATATTTAAAAGGTCGCCCTTATTATCAAAATCAGTTTCTATATTAAAGGTGTTAAAGTGACCATCAACACCTATCCCTACATTACGAATCACAAATTTTATACTCGATTTATTTTGAGAAAAACCGAGTGATAAGGAACAAAAACAAATAACAAATAGGAGAAAACGTTTCACAGATAAAATTTATAATGTTAAAGTACATCACAATTCATACATTGAGAAATAAATTTACTTTTTTCTTTAAGTACATGACAAAAATTAATATTGAGAAATAAACTACTTGCATTTTTCAGGATAACAAAGACCTCACAGGTTTTCAAAACCTGTGAGGTCTACGTAACGAAAAAACCGTAATGTGCGATTTATGATTCTGTTCTAAATTTTTGTCATGTATTAAAATATTTTCTATAAAATTTGAGTAATTTTAATAGTAGTGTTTCTAAATATAACCTCGTCGCCAACTGTTTTTGAAATTAATAGTTGCGCCATTGGTGTAGCTTGCGAAATGGCATAAAACTTTTCAGTATTTAACACCATTTCACCTGCACTTATAGCGATAAAATAGTTAGATTGTGTGGTATAAACAACGCTACCTAACGTCACTTTTTGATGCTTAGCTTCTGGGTTTACTTTATTTAAAATGGCTTTAAGCTTTTGAATTTCTGCCAATTGATTTCCTGCCTTTTCACGTTCTAATTGCAACATAGCACGACCAGTTTCATGCTTATCGCCAGCACTACTTTTAGTTACAGAGAGCAAAGATTCTTGAATTTCTTTTATGGTATTCTGAATGGTTTGAAAACGACTATCGACAAACTCAAGACATTGTTTATATAGTTGTTGTTTTATTGTCATGCTTATTTTTCGTCATTGCGAGACTTTATAAAAAGTCGTGGCCATCTCATGATTTTAAGTTATAATTTAAAAGATTACCACGTCGTTTCTCTCCTCGTAATGACATCACACTAAATCTGCTAATTCTTTACCTACCAAGCTTCCGATGGCGACACCCATTCCTCCAAGCCTAACGCCACAAAACACATGGTTACTTAGTTGCTTTACAATAGCTTTTTTTTGGTTCCCAACGCCCATAATACCAGACCATCGATGATCGATCTCAAAAGGTGTTTCAGGTAAAATAATTGTTTTTAATAATGCTTCAAGCTTGTTTTGAATAATGGCTGTTTGATTAAATTCGGTAGTTTCTTCGCCTTTATAGTCTAAGTTTCGTCCACCTCCTATAAGGATTCTATTATCTATATTTCGAAAATAATAATAACCTCTATCTAAATGAAATGTGCCTTTAATATCCAAATTTTCAATAGGCTTGGTTATTAAAACTTGGGCTCTTGCTGGCTTCACTTTTTGATTAATTAATTGTGATGCAAAACCGTTGGTAGCAATGAGTAATTTTGAAGCTGAAAACTCAAATTGATTGGATTTTATTTTTACTGAATCTGTATCTTCTGAAAAATTTTGGACTTGAATATTATTTAAAATTTTGACACCTTTTGACTGTGCTTTCTCAAGTAATGATTCCATCATATTCCCCGTGTCTATTTGTCCTTCAAATTGATTAAAAATATATTGTTCGTTTACATTTTTGAAATTGAAAAGGTTGTCTTTTAAACTGAATACACTATCCTTAAAAAGGGGTTTGAGCCATGTATTTATAGTTTCTTTTTTTGAAATACAGCTTTGGAATAATGCTTCGTCTGCATCTAAAAACAACTCATAACCCCCTAATTGTTGGTAGTTGAGTTGTTTATCTCCAAGAGTTTGCCTTAATAATTTTAAACCATTAACACGTTTTGAAATAAGTTGAATAACGTCTTCTTCTGAATGTGTTTTTAAATCATCAAGTATTTCGCTTAGGCTTCCAAAGCACGCAAAGCCAGCGTTTTTTGTACTGGCGCCTTGAGGTAATGTTCCTTTTTCAAGAATTAGAATTTTAGCTTTTGGAAACTGTTCTTTTAATTGAAGCGCACAATTAAGCCCAACAATGCCACTGCCAACAATGCAAAAATCAATATTAGTTAACCATGATTTTATTTCCCAGTAAGATAAATTCATGAAGCTAAGTTAGAATTTTAAATTGAAGTTTAGCTCTGTGTTAAGGATAGAAGCGGCATCCTTTTTGTTTTTTTACAAAAAGATATAGCGGATAGCCTGACTTTTGCTTTTCCGCAAAAGTAACACCATAAATAATGAATAAGATCCCTAAATAAATTCGAGATTAGTTCAATAGGATTTTTTAAATGCGTTGCTTCTCAGCTTTTTTAAAAAAATTTCACTAAAAAAACTCCGAAATTGATCGGAGTCTTTACTATTTAGTTTTCATCTTGTTTATCCATAACAAAATCTTCCATGAATTTAGTAGTGTAATTACCGGCTAAATAGTCTGGATGATCCATAAGTTGCCTGTGGAATGGAATAGTAGTTTTTATACCTTCTATAACGAACTCGTCTAGGGCACGTTTCATTTTATTGATAGCTTCTTCTCTGGTTTGTGCCGTTGTAATTAATTTAGCAATCATAGAATCGTAGTTTGGCGGAATAGCGTAACCTGCGTAAACATGTGTGTCTAAACGAACCCCATGACCTCCTGGGGCGTGTAATGTTGTGATAACTCCCGGTGATGGTCTGAAGCCATTATATGGGTCTTCTGCATTAATTCTACATTCAATGGAGTGCAGTTTTGGTGTGTAATTTTTACCTGAAATTGGAACGCCAGCGGCTACTAAAATTTGTTCGCGAATTAAATCGAAATCTATAACTTGTTCTGTAATTGGATGTTCTACCTGAATACGTGTATTCATTTCCATGAAGTAGAAATTACGGTTCTTATCAACTAAAAATTCGATAGTTCCTGCACCTTCATATTTTATATATTCTGCAGCTTTTACTGCAGCATCACCCATTTTTTTACGAAGCGCATCCGTCATAAATGGAGATGGTGTTTCTTCTGTTAATTTTTGATGACGACGTTGTATTGAGCAATCTCTTTCTGATAAATGGCAGGCTTTTCCTTTAGAGTCGCCAACAATTTGAATTTCAATATGTCTTGGCTCTTCAATAAGTTTTTCCATGTACATATCGTCATTTCCAAATGCCGCTTTACTTTCTTGTCTTGCAGAATCCCATGCGTCTTTAAGGTTTTCTGGTTTAAATACACCACGCATACCTTTACCTCCACCTCCAGCAGAAGCTTTAAGCATAACAGGATAACCTGTTTCTTTAGCTAATTTCTCGCATTCAGCAAAATCCTTTATAACACCTTCACTACCTGGTACACATGGAACTCCAGCAGCTTTCATAGTTTCTTTAGCATTTGCCTTGTCTCCCATTCTATCAATCATCTCTGGGGAAGCTCCGATAAATTTTATTCCGTGTTCTTCACAAATTTTTGAAAACTTAGCATTTTCTGATAGAAATCCGTACCCTGGATGAATGGCATCTGCATTAGTGATTTCTGCAGCAGATATAATATTGGACATTTTTAAATAGGACTCGCTACTAGCAGCTGGCCCTATACAAACCGCCTCATCAGCAAACTTAACGTGTAAGCTCTCTGCGTCAACAGTAGAATACACTGCCACGGTTTTAATGCCCATTTCTTTACAGGTTCTAATAACACGTAGTGCTATTTCTCCTCTATTGGCTATTAATATTTTTTTAAACATAAATTCTTCAAATTTTCAATATTCAAAAAACAAATTCCAAAATCTATATATTGGAATTTGGGAATTGAAAATTGGGATTTATATTAAGATGGGTCTACTAAAAATAATGGTTGATCAAACTCTACTGGAGATGAATCATCAACTAATATCTTAACTATCTTTCCTGAAACTTCAGATTCAATTTCGTTGAAGAGTTTCATAGCTTCAATAACACAAAGCACATCTCCTTCAGCAATAGTTTGACCTACCTCAACAAATAAAGGTTTATCTGGAGATGGTTTTCTGTAGAAGGTACCAATGATTGGTGATTTTATTGTAATATATTTTGAATCTTCTGAAGCAGAAGCTGAGGCAGCTGGTTCAGATGTTGAAGTTTGTTCAGGTGCAGCGGCTGCAGGAGCTGCCATGACTTGTTGTGGTATTTGAGTTGCAGGAGCTTGATGCACAATTGTTGTGTCTGAAGCCGATCCTGTTCTAATGGTGATTTTTATATCATCCATTTCTAATTTAACCTCGCTAGCACCTGATCTGGCAACAAACTTAATTAAGTTTTGAATCTCTTTTATATCCATAATATTACTAATTAGTTAGTGGTTAGTTTTTTGAATTATAAGCCCATTTTAAATAAATAGCCCCCCAATTAAATCCGCCACCAAAAGCGGCAAATAATATATTATCGCCCTTTTTAAGTTGCGATTCGTAATCATTTAATAGTAAAGGTAATGTTGCTGACGTTGTATTCCCATATTTCTGAATATTCATCATAACCTTCTCTTCTTCTAAATCTATGCGTTGTGCTGTTGCATCAATAATACGTTTATTTGCTTGATGTGCAGCCAACCAATCAACTGTCTCTTTTGTTAGGTTATTTCGTTCTAATATTTTAACCGCCGCATCAGCCATATTAAAAACGGCATTTTTAAATACTATTCGTCCTTCTTGGAATGCACAGTGCCCTCCTTTTTCAAGGATTTCTGCAGTTAAAGCATGTGAAGACCCTCCGTAAGTGGCTTGAAGAAATTCCCTTCCTGTACCATCACTTCTTAAGTATTCATCTTGAAGCCCAAGGTTTTCTTCATTTGGTTCAAATAAAACGGCTCCAGCTCCATCACCAAAAATGATACATGTGGCTCTATCTTTATAATTAACAATAGAAGACATTTTATCTGCTCCAATAAGCAAAACGTTTTTATATCGTCCGGACTCAATGTAGGTTGAAGCAACAGACATACCGAATAAAAAACTAGAGCATGCTGCATCCATATCAAATGAAAAGGCATTGGTTGCTCCAATTTCAGAAGCTGTAAAAGCTGCTGTTGAAGCAGCTTTCATGTCTGGAGTTGCAGTGGCAACAATAACAAGTTCTATGTCTTTCGGGTCAATTCCTTTTTTTTCTATTAGGTTTTTAGCTGCTCTTATAGCTAAATAAGATGTTCCTTTTCCGTCGTCTTTAAGAATTCGGCGTTCTTTGATTCCAGTTCTTGAGGTAATCCATTCATCATTAGTATCAACCATTGTTTCAAGAATTTGATTGGTTAATACGTAATCTGGCACATACGCACCGACAGCTGTAATTGCTGCTGAGATTTTTCTCATACCTTTAAAATTAGTTCGACCAATAAATCATTAGAATTGAAAAAAAACGTCCAAAATTTCACGAAAACTACTAAATTTTGGTCTAATAATGTACAAATTAAGCGTTTTTGTGATTTAGAAAAAGTATTTCATAAAAAAAACGCTCATAAATGAGCGTTTTATTATATGCATGCATAATTCTTTATGCAACATTTTCTGCTTCTTCAGAGTTATCAATTAATATTTGACCTCTGTAATATAACTTTCCTTCATGCCAGTGTGCTCTATGATATAAGTGTGCTTCACCTGTTGTTGGGCATGTAGCAATCTGTGGCGCAGTTGCTTTGTAATGTGTTCTTCTTTTATCTCTTCTTGTTTTCGAGATTTTTCTTTTAGGATGTGCCATTTTATATTTTTATTTATCCGTTAATAATTTCTTTAATGTATTCCAACGAGGATCAATATCCTCTTCTTTGTCTTTATTTTCTTTAAGCCTAGGGCTTAATTCTTCTAATTTTTCAAGTATTTCTGAATCTAACGTACCATCTTCAACTCCTGGATGTATTCTTTTTATTGGTACAGCTAGTATAATTAATTCATAAATATACTGTTGAATGCTAATTTCATAGGTTCCGTGAGGCACAATTAATATATCAATATGCTCATCATTGTATTCGTCTCCAAAATTAACCACTAAATCAAACTCGTTATCTATGGTTTGATTATAAGGTTCGTTTGTTAAATCACAATTCACATTTACCCATCCAGAAATTTTAAAATGTAACTCGAGTAATGTTGCCTTTTTTTCTAATTCAAGATCAACATTAATGTTTACATCATTAAAATCTTCATACTCAAAATGTTCAAAGAACGTTTGTTCTACTTTATACTCAAAATGATGTTTTCCTATTTTTAATCCTACAAATTGGATTATAAACTCTTTCAATGCCTTCATTATCACATCTATTTTGAGCCTGCAAATATATAAATTTTTATTTACCTAACACGAGTTATAAACATTTTTTTTATGTTTTTTAGGACTTAGTAATTAATTGATTTTAACTAATAATCAACTGATTAACGACGGTCTTTTCTAGGTGATTTTTTTAAAGGATTTGCAGTAAGTTGTTGATAACTCATTCTGTTTCTAAATATTTTAATAGCACTAAAAACCGCTTCTTTAAATGAGTTTTCATCAGCAACTCCTTTGCCTGCTATTTCGTAGGCAGTACCATGATCTGGTGAGGTTCTTACTTTATTTAATCCAGCAGTATAATTAACACCTTGGCCAAATGAAAGTGTTTTAAAAGGAATTAAACCTTGATCGTGATAGGAAGCAATAATAGCATCAAAATTTTTGTAGTTATTTGAGCCAAAAAAACTATCAGCAGCATAAGGCCCATAAACCAATTTCCCGCTTTCCTTTATTTTATGGAGTGTTGGCCTTAACACATCATCATCTTCACTCCCAATAACACCATTATCTCCAGTATGTGGGTTTATCCCTAAAACAGCAATCTTAGGCCTTTGAATTTTAAAATCTTTTTTAAGTGAATTATATACGGTATCTATTTTTTGCTCGATTAATTCTGAAGTGATATGGGTCGTTACGTCTTTAACTGGCACGTGGTCTGTAAGTAAACCAACCCTAAGCGTATCTGTTATCATAAACATTAAACTTTTACCCTCAAGTTCTTGTGCCAAATAATCAGTATGTCCTGGAAATTTAAAATCTTCAGATTGAATATTATGTTTATTAATTGGCGCTGTTACTAAAACATTAATGGCATCATTCTTCAAAGCTTTTGTGGCTAGCTCCAAAGATTTTATAGCAAAAGCTCCTATTTTAGTATCTTCCTTACCAAACTCAATACTTACGGTCTCATTCCAACAGTTTACCACATTAACTTTTCCATGAGCTAATTCACTCATATTATTAATGTTATGAAAATTGATTTGAGACTTAAAATGCGATTTGATAAAAGTCATGGCTTTTGCCGAAGCAAAAATTACTGGGGTACAAAAGTCTAAAACTCTAGAATCTTCAAATGTTTTTAAAATTATTTCACCACCAATACCATTTAAGTCACCTATTGATATTCCAACTATTATATTTTCTTCTTGCTCCATTAAAAATGACAACTTTTGTTCGTAATTTTGAAATTCTTTTAATAACGCAAATTTAACTAAATAAACAGATAATAATATGTTTACTGGAATTATTGAAGATATTGGTGTGGTTTCTAATTTAAAATCTGAACTTGGTAATCTTCATATATCAATAAAAAGTAAAATGACGCCTGAATTAAAAATTGATCAAAGTATAGCGCATAACGGTGTTTGCTTAACTATTATTGATATAAATGATGATGAATATACTGTAACAGCTATTAAAGAAACATTAGACAAAACGAGTATTGGAAAATTACAAATTGACGATAAGGTAAATCTAGAACGAGCCATGAAATTAGGAGACCGACTTGATGGACATATTGTTCAAGGACATGTTGACCAAACGGCTATTTGCACTAAGGTTAAAGAAGAAAAAGGGAGTTGGGAATTTACATTTAAATACGATAGCACCTTAAATAATATGACTATTGAAAAAGGGTCTATAACTATAAACGGCACTAGTTTAACGGTTGTAAACTCTAAAAAGGATTCTTTTAGTGTGGCTATTATACCATACACCTATAAACATACTAACTTTTATACCTTTAAAACAGGTACCCTTGTTAATTTAGAATTTGATGTTTTAGGAAAATATGTTGCAAAACTTGTTGAATTAAACAAGTAATTTTAATTATTACGTTTAAGTAATAACTTTTTAACCCCGTAAAATAAAGCGAAAGCCATACCGTAAATTAAACCTCCATCAATAGGAAACCCTACTGGTGGTGGTGGCCCTGGAGGTGGCGGCGTTGGACCAGGTATACCCTGAGCTACACATGCAAAACTTATTAATACAAATAAGATTGAGGCAAATATTCTTTTATTTTGTATTGTCATGGGGTCACAAATGTATAAAAAAAAGCGAGTTCACAAAATAAATATACTTTTTCGCATCAAAAAACATCTATGAAGTGTCAAAAACATCGATGAAATGCATTTTTTGACTTATTCAATAAACATTTGTTAATACATGTTTTAACAAACTATATAGATGTAAAAATAATCCCTCACTTTTAATTTACACAACAAATATATATAATTTCATGTAAAAGGAAAATTAAAATTTTTTGATACTTTTTTAAATTTATATTACAACGCTTTTTTTTGTGAAAAATTATAAAAAAAAAGCCTTTCAGAAATGAAAGGCTTTACAATTTCTAAAGTGGTCCCACTTGGGCTCGAACCAAGGACCACCTGATTATGAGTCAGGTGCTCTAACCAACTGAGCTATGGGACCGAAATTGGAGTGCAATATTACTACTTATTTTAATTGTTAGCAAGAAAAATTATTCCTTTATACCAAATGAATTTAATGTTTATTTGGTATTTCTTGGCATAACTCAATTAAAACCCCATTTGATGATTTTGGATGCAAAAAAGCCACCAACTTATTATCTGCACCTTTTTTAGGTGTTTCATTTAGTACTTTAAAACCTTCTTTTTTTAGGCGTTTTATTTCTGCTTCAATATCATCAACATCAAAAGCAATGTGATGAATGCCTTCACCTTTTTTATCAATAAATTTGGCAATTGGACTATTCTTTTTTGTAGCCTCTAACAATTCAATTTTATTATCGCCTACTCTAAAAAAAGAGGTGTTAACCCCTTCACTTTCAACTTCTTCAGTTTTATAATGTGGTTCGCCAAAGAGTTTAGAAAACAATTCATTAGAGTCTTTAAGGTTTTTTACTGCAATACCAATATGTTCAATTTTATTCATTTAATAATCTTTTTGTCATTCCCTTGAAGAAGGGAATCTTTTTTAGTTTTTTATTTCCGCGAATCCCGATAGCTATCGGGAGGAAATCTTTGAGTTTAATCCAAATTCCATATCAAGATATGAAAATAGCGCCCTAAAAGTAACATAATCTTTAAATATCCGTTATTTTTGCATCCTAAACCTTTAATAGGTAATAACAGATGAGTGATATAGAGGAGAGTCAAAGACAAAAAAAAATAGGAACCGTTTTACAAACCGATTTGGTTGAAGTACTTCAAGGTGCTGCTACGCAAGGCGGTATGCGTGGTGTTTTAATATCGGTTTCTAAAGTTAAAGTCACTGTGGATTTAGGTGTTGCAAAGGTCTATTTAAGTATTTTTCCTAATGATAAAGCTAAAGAACTTCTTGAGGGTATAAAATCTAACACGCCTTTAATTAGACATGAATTAGCACAACGTACCAAACACCAACTAAGGCGTATGCCTAATTTAGAGTTTTTTATAGACGATTCTTTAGAGTATATTGACCAAATTGAAAAATCTTTAAAAGGCAAAGAAAACCCAATAAAAGACCCTACTATTTTAGACAAAAGAAAAAAATCTTAATTTTTTAATTGAGCTTTTAACCAGATAATATTTATTATTTTTTAATGGTCTGCTTGAACATTCATTTTGTCATTATATTTTCATAATATTATAAATTATGAATGTTTCTCTATACATAGCAAAACGTTATTTACGGTCAAAAAGCACCAACACTGCCATAAATTTTATAACTTATATTGCTATAATTGGCGTTATTTTAGGTTCCGCATCATTATTTATTGTGCTTTCTGGCTTTGCGGGTTTAAAAAATTTTACGCTTCAATTCTCAAGTCAAGTTGATCCGGATTTAAAAGCCGAAACAACCATTGGAAAATCGTTTTTCCTAACCGATGATGAAACCAACAAACTCAATAATTTAGAAGACATTGCGCATTATTCTAAAATTGTAGAAGAACGTATTTTTTTAGCCTCTGGAGACAAAAACACACTCGCTGTTATAAAAGGTGTTGACGAACATTTTCAAAATGTAGTTGCTATCGATTCTACTTTAGATCATGGCAGCTGGTTAGAACAAAAATCCAATCAACTCGTAATTGGTTGGGGTATCTCAAATAGCTTGTCACTTGGTGTTTTGGATTTTACAAAACCCATAACCGTTTATGTTCCAAAACCTGGAAAAGGGCAAATAACAGCTACAAAAAATGCATTTAATAGCGTAAACACCATAAGTGTTGGTGTGTTTTATATAAACGAAGACCTAAACGATACCTACGTTTATGCGTCCATAGATTTAGCCAAACACCTTCTAAATTACCAACCCAACCAAATATCATCCATAGAATTTAGACTTAAAAAAGGTACAGATGAAGCCCAGGCCAAAGCTAATATTCAAGCTATTTTAGGTGATAAGGTTACATTAAAAAACAGAGCACAACTAAACGATGCACTTTACAAAATGCTAAACACCGAAAATTTAGCAGTATACCTCATCTTTACACTGGTATTAATCATTGCTTTTTTTAACGTTATTGGTTCGTTAATTATGATGATGCTCGATAAAAAACGAAGTTTAAACACCTTGTTTAACATTGGCGCCACCGTAAAAGACATTCGAAAAATATTTTTCTACCAAGGCACTTTAATTGGTGTTGTTGGCGGGCTCATCGGGCTGGGAGTTGCGCTCATTATAACAGCACTCCAAAAAGCATTTAGTTTGGTCATGATAACCCCAACGCTTGCTTACCCAGTAACCATTAAGATAGAAAATTTCTTTATCGTCTTTGTAACTATTTCTGTTTTAGGGATAATTGCATCTAAAATTGCCTCGGCGCGTATTACAAAGTCTTTGGTTCAGAATTTATAAATTATTTGGGCAATCCCGAAGAAAATTCGGGGCAGGCTTTCGGCAGTCGCTCTCTGCGAGGAGCTCCAACAAATACCTCAATCCTTCTCGCAAAAAAACCACCTCGTCTTTAGTTTTTTACCAAAACTAAATCCACTCCTCCTTGAAAAAAGGAGGAGAATTTACTTCGATTTGTAATTTTGAATTGCAATCAAAATAATTGCTCAAAAGATGATTGTTAAATAATTCCTTGCCCTTAAATAAGGGATGGTGGATTTCAATTCCATAGAATTGAAAGATGGAAGGGTTTTAAACATGCCTACAATTATCAAAAAAAAACATATTAACAGGCAGATAGATTGGCGCTCTCCCAAACACCCCTTTGAGCTACGCTCGGTATCTTCAATGAAAATATATTTTCATTTCGATAACCCTCAAGGGGACAACCTATACCAATAAACATTGTTATTAAATTCGTGAATATCTGTGTATCTCAATAATTATCGGGACGTGTCTAAAACTACTCCGTAAACTGATATCCAGCAAACCTCTCTAACACCTCATCAAAAGCCGCAAAAACATCTTTTGAAGCATCGCTAGTTACCATTTTCATGCGGTATTCTTTAAAATGCGGAATGCCTTTAAAATAGTTTGTGTAGTGGCGGCGGGTTTCAAAAACACCTAAAATTTCACCCTTCCAATCAATAGACATTTGTAAATGCCTACGCGCAGCTTCCACCCTTTCTTCTAAAGAAATTGGCCCTAAATGTTCGCCTGTTTTAAAAAAGTGTTTTACTTGTTTAAAAAACCATGGATTGCCTATACTGGCACGACCAATCATGGCACCGTCTAAGCCGTACTCATCTCGCATTTCCATAGCACGTTCAGGACTGGTTATATCCCCATTTCCAAACACAGGAATATGCATTCTAGGATTGTTTTTTACTTGAGCAATAGGTTTCCAATCGGCATCGCCTTTATACATCTGTGCACGTGTTCTACCATGAATAGCAATGGCTTTACAGCCTACATCTTGCAAGCGTTCTGCAACCTCAACAATTTTTATGGAATTGTGATCCCAACCTAAACGGGTTTTTACGGTAATAGGTATGCTGGTACGCTTAACCATTTCGGCAGTAAGCTGCTCCATTAAACAGATATCCTTTAAAATACCTGCGCCTGCGCCTTTACTGACTACTTTTTTTACGGGACAACCAAAATTGATGTCGATAATATCGGGCTTAGATTCTGCCACAATATCAATGGTTTGTAGCATGCTATCTAGGTTAGCTCCAAAAATTTGAATGCCTACAGGTCGTTCCTTTTCGTAAATATCTAGTTTCATAACACTTTTTGCGGCGTTACGAATTAAACCTTCGCTAGATACAAACTCGGTATACACCACATCGGCACCTTGTTCCTTGCATAACGCACGAAACGGTGGATCGCTAACATCTTCCATGGGCGCTAAAAGCAATGGAAAATCAGGAAGTTCTATGTTGTCTATTTTTACCAAGTTGTGATATTTTGGGCAAAATTAGGTTTTTTTTCCTTTAAAGACCTGTCAGGTTTTAAAAACCTGACAGGTCTGAATATAAATTCAACTATATTTATAAAAAATTCAATCATTGCAAATCCCTTTTGAGCCTCAATTATTCGGTTACAACATAAACATCCATCTTGTTTTAGAATATTTAGCCTTTTTTGTGGCGTTTCGATATTATGTGTATTTACGAAGAAAAAGCACTGATGTTATTTCATCAAACAACAGATTATCAATTATTCTGGGTGCTGCTTTGGGTGCGTTAATTGGCTCAAGATTAGTTGGCTTTTTAGAAAACCCGTTAATTGAATTTTCACAAAAAACCTTGATTCAGTTGCTTAATACCAAAACCATTATGGGCGGGTTGTTTGGCGGTTTACTTGGTGTGGAATTTGCTAAAAAACGTCTTGGTGAAACTCGATCATCAGGCGATTTGTTTACACTTCCTATTATTCTAGGCATTTTTATTGGTAGAATTGGATGCTTCCTTTCTGGAGTAAATGAGTTTACTTTTGGAAAAGAAACCACATCTTTTATTGGAATGGATTTGGGCGATGGTTTACTTAGGCACCCCACGCCATTATATGAACTCGTGTTTTTAATTATATTATTTTTTAGCTTAAAACACATTAAAAATAATTCAACTTTAAAAAACGGCGAACTCTTTAAATGGTTTATGATTTTATATTTCACATTTAGATTCTTTATTGAATTTTTAAAACCGAATGTGTTTTATGTTTTAGGGTTAAGTACCATTCAAATATTATGCATAATTTGTTTGCTGTATTACCGAACCACTATTATTAATCTGAAACCTAGCTTGGGAGCGCGTTAGGGATTGTAGCGAAAAGGTACTATCTTTTATGAATGTAAAGATATGAGCCCGACCCTTGTGGTATCGCCAAAATAAAAAAACTTTAAATTTTTACTACTTTTTTGGTGTTTATCATCTAATAAAAATTATGTAGGTTTGTTTTATGCTTTTTGAAGATATTTTAGGTCAGAATCATATTAAAAACCATCTCACACAAAGTGTCGATAATGGCAGAATACCGCATGCACAATTATTTGTTGGTAACGAAGGGTCTGGAACATTATCTATGGCTCTTGCTTATGCTCAATATATTTTATGCTCAAATTCTGGAGGAGAAAATAATATAGGAAACGAAGCATGTAATCTAAAATTTAAAAACTTTTCGCATCCCGATTTACATTTTGCTTTCCCTGTTACTACTAGTGATAAAGTAAAAAGCAAACCGGTTTCTAGTTTTTATCTAGAAGAATGGCGCCAGCTTTTAAATGAGCAACCTTACGGCAATCTCTTTGATTGGTACAAACTACTTGGAGTTGATAACAAACAAGGACAAATAGGTGTTGATGAAGCATACCAGATTGTAAAATCTCTTGCTTTGAAATCTTACGAGGGCGGCTACAAAGTGATGTTAATTTGGATGGCAGAAAAAATGAATACTGCCTGTGCCAATAAACTATTAAAGCTCATTGAAGAACCGCCAAACAAAACTGTTTTTTTATTGATTGCTGAAGATGAGGAACAAATTATAAATACCATTCGCTCGCGTTGCCAAATATTACATTTCCCGCCTTTGGCTGAAGATGTTATTAAAAACGCTTTAGTAAAGCAATACAATATTGATATTGGTGTGGCTACAAAAATAGCGCATCAGTCTAACGGGAATTATAATAAAGCTTGTGATTTAGTGTATCAAGATTCTGAAGATATACAGTTTGAAACTTGGTTTGTTTTCTGGATTCGAAGCGCTTTTAAAGCGAAAGGTAATAAAGCGGCTATTCACGATTTAATTTCTTGGAGTGAAGATATAGCCAAAACTGGCCGTGAAACCCAAAAGCAATTTTTAAACTTTTGTTTAGATTTTTTCCGTCAAGCTTTACTTTTAAATTATAACGCTACCGATTTGGTTTACTTAGAGCCAAAAACTGATAAATTTAAGCTTGAGAATTTTGCGCCTTTTGTTCATGGAAATAATATTATGGATATTAGTAACGAATTACAAGATGCTATTTATCATATAGAACGTAACGGGAATTCTAAAATTATTTTGACTGATTTGTCGATTAAATTAACGCGCTTGCTTCACAAAAAAGCGGAGTAATGGATGCTCCATTACAATCTTGGTACGTCATTATAAATCGAACTTCGGGTAATGGTTCGGGAAAGAAAAAATGGCCAAAAATTAAAGCGCTTCTTGAAAAATATAATTTTAATTTTCAATTTGTTTTTACCCAACATCAAAAACATAGTATTCAGCTTACTTAAAATGCCATAAGCCTGAATATAAGAAACATTATATCCGTTGGTGGCGATGGTACATTACATAATATTATAAACGGGATTATGTCTCAAAATGATGTGCCTTCAGCGGACATTAATGTTGGTGTGATTCCAATTGGAACAGGCAACGATTGGATTAAGACCCATAATATCCCTTTAGGTTTTGAAGCTGCTATTAAATTAATAAAAAAAGGGAATTTAGCAACTCAAGATATAGGTAAAATAGTGATTCAAAACAGTACCAGCCAGCCCGTGTATTTTAACAATCTAGTTGGCGTTGGTTTTGATGGATTTGTGGTTAGTAAGATTGAAAAACATAAACATCTTGGAACTTTGGCCTATTTGTATGGAACTTTAGCCAGCTTATTTTTTTTTAAAAATTTTGAATCTACGGTGCATATTAATTCAGAAGTCATTTCAGGAAAAACACTAATGTTTTTAGTTGGACTTTGTACATATTCTGGTGGCGGTATGCAACTCACAAAAAATCCAGATCCTTTTGATGGATTATTAGATGTTACGATTGCGCAAGATTTAGGCAAATTTGAAATCATCAAAAATTTAATGAAGCTTTTTAACGGAACCATTACAAATTATAAAAAAGTGATAACCTTAAAAACGGAGTCTGTTACTATTCAAATTAATCAAAAAAAATGCGCCTTACATCCAAGCAGACGGCGAATTAATTGGAATGGGAAATATAGAAGTTACTATTATTAAAAAAGCAGTTTCTTTTTATTGCTAAAAAATCGCTATTAGCTTATACTAATAGCGATTTAAAGTATTGTTATTCAGGTGTTTAAAATGTTATTCCTTTTTGTAATCCGCATTAAGCGCATCCAATATAGTTTGAGTTAAATCACTTTGGTCGTCTCCATACATAACGGTTGCTGCGGCATCACTAGTTCCCAAAATATAGTTGTAACCGTTAGTTTTTCCATAGGCTTTTACAAAATCTTTAACATTAACAATAACAGAATCTATTTCTGCTTGAAACGCTTGAGTTAATTGCTGTTGCTCCATTTGCATTTGTTGCTGTAATTGTTGTTGTTTTTGTTGTAAACCTCCCATTAGTTCTTCAGCCTTTTTTCTGTTACTTCTTGCAAGTCTTTGTGCCTCTGCTTGACCTTTTTGTGCCTCAGCCTGAAAAGCTAAACTAATACTATCTGCTCTTTTTCTAAAAGCATCTTCTTTTATTTGAAATGCTGCTTCAACATCTTTCTTTTCTTGGTAATCATTAATTACGGTTCCATTATCAACAAATCCAATTTTGTTAGGTTTTTCACAAGAAGCGAAAATTAACATCGCTAGTACTACATAAATAATATTTTTCATCAGTTTATATTTTTTTGATTGATTTGATTTTTAATCCGAACAAAAGTAATAAAGTAAGTTTTAAAATGAAGTGGAATTATTCTGATTTTAACATATAATGAAACCTTATAGTAAAAATATTAAATAATAGTTAATCTCTATTGAAAATAAATGCGTTTAAAGCGATTTAACGAGCTTTAATTAAATTGACTAGTATTTGGGTATTTGCTTAACTGAAAAAAGACTGGGCTAAACTGAAATTGATTTTAGCTGTTTTTAATGATGTAAATTAAAGACGAAGCTTCTTTTGTGCTAAGCGCTTTAATATTTGAACGCAAGCCAATCCAAAATCCTTTAATGGGATTCATTTTTCCTGTTTTATGTTTTTCAGAAAGCATGCTCACATAAAAAGAATCAAACCACATGGGTTTTACTTTTTTAACTTTTAAGGATTGCTTTGAAACCAATTTTGAAATGGATGCTTGATTAAAATGCCAAAGATGTCTCGGTACATCATAAGCAGCCCAAAATTGTTTATAATGTTTTGCATCGTAACTTTTATAATTTGGTATAGCAATTATTAAAGTTCCTTTTGGCTTTAAAAGTTTTTTAAAGACTCGAATATGGTCTTCTAAATTTGGTAAATGCTCTAACACATGCCAAAGCGTAATTACATCAAAACTATTTGATTCAAACTTTAATAGTGCTTCTATTTCAAATACCGAATTATTGGTTTTTTTATTGGCTATATGTCTTGCTTGTTCGTTTGGTTCAATTCCTGAAACTTGCCAATTATTTTGTTGTGCGGTTTGTAAAAAATCGCCTGTGCCGCACCCAACATCTAATAGGTTTTTACTTTTTGAAACTGAAGAATTTATTAAGCGTAATTTCTTTTTAAGTGAAATGGTTCTAACTAAATGATATGCTTTTTCAAATAGATTTCTTTTAGAATCTGTATGAGAAATATAATCTTCGCTTTTATAATATTCGTGTAATTTATCTGATGAAGGTTGCGGTGTGGTTTCTAAAAAATCGTATTCTAGATTTTGAATTAATTCGAATTCCTCTCCTGAAACAGAGTGGTCTTTTACTTTTATATTTTCTTTAGCCACGAATACACGAATTTTTATAATTCTTTAATCTATATGTTAATTACAATTAATTCCTCCCCTTTTTTCAAGGGGAGGTGCCTTTAGGCGGAGGGGTTCTTGTTTTGTTTTTAAAAGTGGATTCCTGCCTGCGCAGGAATGACAAAAATCAAATTTAAAACTTTATGTTCCACGTGGAACATATCAAATCACAAATGCCGATTATCGGCTTAGCGCCCCATATAAACCAATAAAACTGAAATGTCATTAGGTGAAACCCCGCTAATCCTAGATGCTTGAGAAACGCTTGTAGGTTGTACTTTTTTCAACTTTTCTCTAGCTTCATAACTCATAGATTTAATTTGTGAATAATCGAAATTCTCTGGAATTTTTACATACTCTAATCTCGTTAATTTATCAGCATTATTTTTTTCTTTAGTTATATATCCAGAATATTTTACTTGTATTTCGGTTTGTTCAATGACTTCTCTATCCAGATTATTATCTTGTATATAAGCTTCAACACCTTCAATTTTCCTAACGTCATCCATTTCAATATTTGGTCTTGCAAATACTTTAAAAAGCTTCCCAGATTGTTTTACTCCAGCTGACTTTTTAGACTCTAAAATTGGATTTATAACTTCTGGTTTTACGCTTGTAGTTTCAAAAAATTTGACGAATTTTTCAGCAGCCTCATGCTTTTCTTCCATACGCTTTAAACGCTTTTCTGAAGCTAAACCAAGTTTAAATCCTTTTGGTGTTAATCTTTTATCCGCATTATCCTGACGCAACAAGGTTCTGTATTCAGCACGTGATGTAAACATCCGATAAGGCTCTTCTGTGCCTTTTGTAATCAAATCATCAACAAGAACACCTATATAAGCTTCATCTCTTCTTAAGGTGAAAGGGTCTTTTTCTTGAACTTTTAAACTCGCATTTATACCTGCCATCAAGCCTTGTGAAGCAGCTTCCTCATAACCCGTTGTGCCATTAATTTGTCCAGCAAAGTATAGGCCATCAACAAGCTTTGTTTCCAAAGTATGCTTTACTTGTGTTGGTGGAAAATAATCATATTCTATGGCGTAACCTGGTCTAAAGAACTTAACGTTTTCAAAACCAACAACAGAACGCAATGCTTTAAACTGAACATCTTCTGGCAATGATGTAGAGAAACCATTTACATAAACTTCGCATGTATTCCACCCTTCCGGCTCAATAAATAATTGGTGTTGATCTTTATCTGCAAAACGATTTATTTTATCTTCTATTGATGGGCAATAACGTGGCCCGATACTTTTAATTCGACCATTAAACATGGGCGATCTATCAAAGCCTTCACGAAGCAAATCATGTACTTCAAGACTCGTGTAAGTCATGTGACATGATCTTTGATTTTCTAATGGTTTTGTAATATCCAAATAGGAGAATTTTTCAGGTGTTACATCTCCTGGTTGCTCTAACATTTTAGAGTAATCTAAAGATCTTCCGTCAACTCTTGGTGGTGTTCCAGTTTTCATTCTACCAGATTCAAAACCTAAATCGACAAGTTGTTCCGTAATTCCAGTTGCTGCTCTTTCGCCCGCTCTTCCTCCTCCAAAATTCTTGTTACCTATGTGAATTAATCCATTTAAGAAAGTCCCGTTTGTTAAGACAACCGACTTTGCTTTTATTTGAATTCCCAAAGATGTTTTTACACCAACGACTTTATGATTCTCTATTAATAATCCAGATACCATTTCTTGATAAAAGTCAAGATTAGGCGTTCCTTCTAAAAGCAATCTCCAATCTTCAGCAAAACGCATTCTATCACTTTGCACTCTCGGACTCCACATCGCAGGTCCTTTAGATTTATTCAACATTTTAAATTGAATAGCAGATGTATCAGAAACAATACCGCTATACCCACCAAGGGCATCAATCTCCCGTACAATTTGCCCTTTAGCAATACCTCCCATAGCAGGATTACAAGACATTTGCGCAATGTTCTGTAAGTTCATGGTAACAAGTAGTGTTTTGCTTCCCATATTAGCGGCAGAGGCTGCGGCTTCACTTCCTGCGTGACCCGCTCCAACAACTATTACATCATAAACTTCGTTAAACATGATTACTACCTCTATTTATATCAAAACGTTTCGACTGCGCTCAACGTGACCTCATTCATAATTTATTTTCTAACATGTTCCACGTGGAACACCTTATAATAGGTTTCCATCTTCATGGAAATTAATTTGCAAATATACGTTGAAATCTTTAAAACACTAGTTTTTAGCCAAAGACAAAAACTATGATTTAGATTCCCGCTTTATTCATTAACGTATAATATAAATTCATGAATTCATGAATCTTCGATTTCACGAGAATGATAATTTCAATTGAAACCTCAAAATAAACTTTGAGAATTCCTATAAAATCCTAAGCTAATTGAGATAAGTAGTGGTTCTCCTTTTCACGCATTACCTTAGCGTCATCATCAGTTTTATCTTTATAGCCACAGTAATGAAGTATCCCATGAATGATTACTCGTTGTAATTCTTCATCAAAAGAAGCCTTAAACTCTTTGGCGTTTTCTACCACTCTTTCAACTGATATGAAAATGTCCCCTTGTATAATTTTTCCCACTGAATAATCAAAGCTAATTATGTCTGTTAAAGTATCATGTTTTAAGAATTCTACATTCAATTTATGTAGATATTCGTCATCACAAAACACATAATTAATCTCTTCTAATTTGTGTTTTTCAGAAATAATAGCATCAGTTATCCATTTTGAAATATAATCTTCTGAATCTAATTTAAATTCTGTCTCGTAATTGAAGTTAATCATTCGCTTTTTTGAAATATTCTTGCACCTTCTTTTTGTAAACTTGCTGCAAAGGTAAAGCTTGTCGATTTAATATTTCTGTAGTTTGAAAATATTGTTTTGCTGTAGGGATTTGATTATTCGTGTTATTATCAAATCTATTATTATTGGTTTCAGATTCTCGTTTATTATCCTCGCCTTGTTGAAAAGTGGCGTTTTCAAGCTTCAATAATTGATGTTTCAATTCCATCATCTTTTGAAGTGTTTGCTGCGTAAAACCCTTATTCAGTAAATCCAACTCAATATCTTCCATTTTCCTAACTAGAGCATCTCCGTTTCCACTTTTCCCTTCTTTTGCTAGCTTATCTTGAAGCGCTTGTCTTAATTGTTGCTGTTGTTGATAAATTTGATAAAGTAGTCCATTTAGATCTTCGTTCGTCCCTTCACCTTCGCCACCAGTTTGCTGACCCTCTTTACCTTTCTCTTTTCCCTCTTTTCCAGACTTACCCTCTTTACCCTTTTCTCCTTCTTTTTCACCTTGTCCTTCTTGTTTTCCTTCTCCCTCTTTAGGCTTACCTTGCTCTCCCTTTTTCATGCCATCTTCCATCATCTTATTAAGCTGCTCTTGACTCATAATGATATCTGGTAACTGCATGTCGCCTTCGCCTCCTTTGCCGGCACTCATGTTCATGTTATCTTGCATGTTATCCAATACATTGCTTAAAAAATCTGCTAAATTATTTGCAGCTGTAACCGTGAATTGTTGGTTTGAAACCCCTTGGTATAATTGATTCTCCGCCAGTAAACCCAATGCTTTATCAATATTATAATACACTTCTGTGATTTCCTTATTAACCTGTTCTGAAAGTTTTGGTTGTCGAAGCGATAACGCAAATAAACTATCATCAATATGTTCAAAATGTTCTCGTAAATTATTTTGCTTTTTTAAATAGGTGGCAAACTTATTATGATTAATTTCAATAGACTTAAATTGATCCATGAGCGCTTCTTGATTAAAAGAAAATAAGACCAAATTATCTAATATTTGACGCAGTACATCCGCATCTTCTTGCATTTGCTCTCCGCCTCCAGATTGCATGGAGCTTTGCATTTGCTTACTCATTTGCTTCATTTTTTGAGCCGCTTTCTTTTGACTTTTTTGAGCGTTTTTTAAATTTTGTTTTTGCTCTTCAGTAGGTTCTTTTTGTCCTTGTTCAGAGCCTTCATTTTGCTCCTTTTTTTCTAATTCTTCTGAGGCTTTTTGCTGCTCTTTTTCAACTTCTTTTTCATCCAATTTATCTCGAGGAATTTCAATGGGCTTTTTTAAAGCCTTACTATCTCTTTCTAGTTCTTCAATTTGCTTTTTAAACGCTTCAAACTGTTTATTTAAATCGTCTTGTTTCTCTTTGGTGTTTTCCTCTTCAGATTTATCAGATAGTTTCTCTTGTTCATCAGCCAATTTCTCCAAATCATCTCTCAGTTTTTCTAACTTTTTCTCTACATAAAACCGCTTAGTTAACTCTAAAAGCTGCTCTAAACTTCGCTTTTTATTTTTATTTTGTTTTGCAAGCTCTTCTAATTTTTTAATTAAATCTTCTTGCTTTATCTTCTCTTGAAGCTTTTCAATTTCTTTTAATAGTTTCTCGTCTTTCTTCAGTTTCTCTTCATTGTCCTTTAATCGCTCTTTTAAATCTTCTTTAAATTGATCTTCTTTTGGGTTGTCCTTTTGAAACTCTTCTAAATTATCTTTTAACTTTTTATTGAAATTTTTCATCATCTCGTCTTGCTGTTTCTGACGCTTAAAAAATGATTCTAACTTCTTTTTATCGTTAAAATTTAAATTCGATTTTTCTTTTTGAGTTTTTGTTAATTCTTCTAATTTCTTCTCTTGTTCGTCAAACTTTTCTAAAGACTTATTTAAATCTTTAATTGTTTCATTCTGCTCTTCCAGATTCTTTTGTGTTTCCTCATCTTTGGTGCGCTTTCTATAGGTAAACACATTGCTTTTTGCACTTTTAAATCGATTAACTATATCATTATCAAATACTTGAAAATATAATTCATAAGAAATGCCTTCTTCAATATTTAAATTATTAGGAAATGCACTGATAAATTCTGCGATGTTTGAATTTGAAATGGGAATCGCTTTAAACAGTTTATCTTTTTCATTTTCAGACGGGTAATACACCAATTGCAGTTTGTTAAAACCATAATCGTCGCTCACTTGTCCGTAGAAATAAAGTGTCTGTAAATCCAAACTATCTTTCTCAACTTTTAAATTGATTTCTGGATATTCATCCTTTACAACATCAATACTAAAGGCTAAATTCTCGTAGTCTTTTAGGTTTTTATTACTCGTGCTTAACGTATAATCGAAATTGCTAAACACGCGCTTCGAAGCTTCAAAAACACCCGCTTTATCAGAGCTAAAACCAACAGTGTCTTTTGCGTATAGAAAAACTTCATCCGTAGACTTTGTTTTAAGTTGCCATTTTACACGCGTTCCTTCAGGAACCAAAGCATTCCCAGTGCTTTTTAATATTTCATCTTTCTTTTTAGTATAACCTGGGTAATCTAAAACCATTTCAAAACTTAATAATGATGGCGTTTCCACAACATCTATAGTATAAGGTTTTGAGGTTACATCATTAGCTAATAACTGAAATGTAATAGGGTCTTTTGGTTGTGTAAATACATACTCGAATTCGCCAACAGCTTTTTGTTGCAGAAAATAAGTTTCGTCATTATATATTATTTGAGCACTTTCTGGTGTTACCTCTCCTGTTGTTTTTACAATAAGTTTAAAATCTTTATTTTCAATAGCATCTAAACTTTCATTCACCACAAAAAACTGAAATGGTGCTGGTGGTTCGTAAGCGGTTTTATAATGAACAACTCGTTTATAGCTATCGTTAAACCAATCAAAATTTCCTGTAAAAAAGGTTAAAAGCAAAATAGCAATAGGAATAGCCGCATATTTTAAATACCCAATATTATTCTTAAAATTAACCGCTAATTTAAACGGAATGGGCTTTAATTCTGAGGACTTTTGATCAATACTTGCCAGTAATAATTCCGATTTAGAAGTATTTTCATTAAGCTGCAATACATTCAACAGTTTATCATTCACTTCAGGAAAATGCTTTCCAATAATTTTTGAAGCCACCTCATAATTTATCCCTTTTTGAAGTTTGAATAACTTTGCCAATGGAATAAAAATAAACTTGATAAGCAAGCCTAATTCAACAGCAATAAATAACCAGAATAAAACAGTTCTTGACGTTGTATTTAGCCATAAAATATGCTCTATAAAAAGGGTAAACAAAAAATAAAGTAAACCAATAGCAAAAAATAAGATGGCGCCTTTAAGCAATTCATTAGTATAATATCGCCTAATGAATGATTCTAATTTGCTTTGTATGTCTTTAAAATTATTCATGATTTGGGTAGATTTCCGCCCCTGCCTGCCTGCAGGCAGGTTCGCGGAAATGAAAAAACTGGTTTAATAGACTAAACTACAATTTTATTTTTACAAGAATAAAAAGTACCTGATAATTTAGGGTAATATTGGGAAGTCATTTTGACACGGATTTCACAGATTCTCACAGATTTTTTATGGATAAACTATTTTATCCGTGTAAATCTGTGAAATCCGTGTCTTAAAAAACGTCTTGATAATTGTATCTTTGCCACAAATTTACAAAATATGACTAAAAATGTTCGTGTACGTTTTGCACCAAGTCCAACCGGACCTTTACATATAGGAGGTGTTCGTACAGCTTTATTCAACTATTTATTTGCTAAAAAGCATAACGGAACTTTTATTTTAAGAATTGAAGATACCGACCAGAATCGTTATGTTGAAGGCGCAGAACAATACATCATTGACGCTTTAAATTGGTGCGGACTAGAATTTGACGAAGGGCCGCAGATTCCCTTCTCCGAGGGAATGAAAAAAGAGTCTTATAGACAAAGCGAACGCAAGCATTTATACAAACAATATGCCGATGAGTTGATTGCATCTGGCAACGCGTATTATGCTTTTGATACTTCTGAAACCTTAGACTTTCACAGAAAAGACCACGAAGCTAAAGGAAAAACCTTTATCTATAATTGGCATAACCGATTAAAATTAAGTAATTCTTTATCGCTTAGCGCGGAAGACGTAAAAGCTAAATTAGATGCTGGTGAAGATTACGTGATTCGATTTAAATCACCTCAAGATGAAACTTTGCATTTAACAGATATTATTCGTGGTGATATTAAAATTGACACCAATGTTTTAGATGATAAAGTCTTGTTTAAAAGTGATGGCATGCCAACCTACCATTTAGCCAATATTGTAGATGATCATTTAATGGACATCTCGCATGTTATACGTGGCGAAGAATGGTTGCCATCTTTAGCATTACATTATCAATTATACAACGCGTTTGGATGGGAAACTCCTGAATTCGCGCATTTACCTCTTATTTTAAAACCTACAGGAAAAGGGAAATTGAGTAAACGTGATGGTGATAAATTGGGCTTTCCTGTATTCCCGTTGCAATGGAAAGACTCAAAAACAAAAGATGTTTCTAGAGGTTATAAAGAAGATGGTTATTTCCCAGAAGCCATGGTTAATTTCTTAGCCTTTTTAGGTTGGAATCCTGGAACGGAACAAGAAATTTTCACATTAGATGAATTGATTGAAGCTTTCGATTTAAAAAAAGTAAACAAATCGGGTGCGCGTTTTGATCCCGATAAAATTAAATGGTTTAATCATTATTACATGCAAGAGCAAAATAATGATGTTTTAGCTGAAGCTTTTAAGCTAATTGTGGATACGAATTTAAACGTCATTGCGAGTGAAACGAAGCAATCTGTTTCTAACGATGAGATTACCACGTCGCTAACTCCTCGTAATGACATAGAATTAAACTACATTAAAATGGTTGTTAGTTTAATAAAAGAACGCGCCACCTTTGTTTCAGATTTTTGGGATTTAAGTCACTTCTTCTTCACTGCGCCTACTTCTTATGATGAAAAAGCTTCCAAAAAGGCTTTTAAAGAAGATACTAAAGCGTTAATGTCTCAACTAATTGAAATAGTAAATAATATTGACGATTACAACGTTACGACAATGCAAACCGATATTAAAGGATGGATTACAGCCAACGAGATTGGTTTCGGTAAAGTCATGATGCCTCTACGTTTAGCTTTAGTTGGCGCTTTACAAGGTCCGGATGTGTTTGATATTATGTTTATGATTGGGAAAGCGGAAACGGTTAAACGGATTGAAAAGGTTATTAATGGCTTATAATAGTCTTTTCTCAAAAGCTATGTACTTGACTTTGTAAAACATTTCGGCTATCTTCGTTTAACAACCCATAAAGTTCATTAAAACGGAACTT